>CAMSTW010000017.1 GCA_947063855.1 uncultured Dorea sp. | reverse complement strand
GTAGAGCACCTGACTCTTAATCAGGGTGTCCAGGGTTCGAGCCCCTGATCGCGCATTCAAAATCACTGTTTTTGGAGACTTTTAAGAACTCCGGGGGCGGTGGTTTTTTTGTGTAGAAATGGGCGTTTGCGGGGGAAGATTCATTGCTCCATCCAATACTTCAATTTTTGACTGGATGGAGCACACTAGAATCAGTTCCAGCTTATCTGCAGTTTTTTCTTTTTGCAGCACAATCTGAGAGATACAGTAGTAACCGTATTGATATTAATGGTAATCTGTCGTTTTAACTTTCCAGCATAAGGATTCTTGCGGGTATTGCTGAAATCGTATTCTTCTTTCAGGGAAATACCTCTTGGTTATCTGTGATAATATCTTGTTTTCTCATTGCCGTTGAACATTAAGCACATTCATTAATGCTTCTTGTAGTATTCTTGATACATTAATTCCTGCCTGTTCTGCTTCATAATTGAGCCAGCTTGGAATAGTGACATTTTTTCTAACAGATTTAGTATCAATTTTCCTTCGATATGCTCCTGAGTCAATATCGACTAAAGATACAACGGTCACTCCTTCTCCTGCAAATGTTCCGTCATTAACGTTCAATGTTCCGATATCAGATGGTAACGGTATTTCCATTTGGTCATCTTCCATTGATACACATTTTAACTCGATTGCATCTCTGGCCATCTCAACTGCATTTACCATATCCGTCCCTTCTGTCAAAATTTCCAGGTCAGGTACTTCCACTAATACAACTGTCTCTGTTTTTGTAAAAAATACAGGATATATATTTTTCATTTCGACTTCCTCCATTGAAATACAGGAATATCATAAATCCCTTCTCTTTATAATTGCTTTCGCTAATCGTTCGTCGATTTCTTTATGCCTTGGCACTTCTTCCTTTTCAGTACCTCTTGCATAAATATCGTGATTACTCCCATGCCGTTCAAATACAAATCCGGCATTTTCAAGTTTCTTTATTAAATCTCTTTGCTTCAATAGAGTTTCCTCTCTTTGTGTGGATTATACACACTTTATACGCATTTGTCAATGATGAGAATCAATGAACATTATTTTAACTGCCCGATTATTTTTACAACAGTGCACTAATAATCCTCATTGGCGTCTGCTATTATAGGCGGTATTATCAATAATAAAATAGCAGGATCAGGAGAAATCATTGGATCAGACTTATTCGGAGCAGGATGCAAGAGAGTAAAAGAACAGTTTGGAATTAGGAAAACATCCGGGCGAATTATCCAGGGTTCTTTAGGAGATTTTTATGCAGTATATCCTGCACTGGCCGGCAGCGAGGGGAGAGTTGCGGCAGGAGGAGTAAAGAGTGAAAAATGGGTTATCGTTCGTGCTTGACGTAAGCGGTTATAAAGAGATATAATCGTTCCTGCGATGGTATTTATGTCTGCATTTAGCAAAAATATATTCACAAAGGAGACGACAGATAATGGAGGCATTATTTTACGCAGAAAACAGAAAGACATTTGCAGAGCACATGGAGTCCGGGGAACTGGCAATTTTCTTAAGCGGGGAGATTATCCGTAAATCAGCGGACGACGATTATCCGTTCTACGCGAACAGGAATTTCGTTTATCTGACAGGAATCGACCAGAGAGACAGCATCCTGATGCTGTATAAAGAAGAAGGCAGGGTAGAAGAGAAACTGTTTATCCTTGCGCCGGACGCATTCGAGGAGCGCTGGAACGGTGCAAGGATTAAGCCTGACGAAGCAGAACGAAGATCGGGAATCAGCAATATTGTATATTTTGACGAATGGCAGTCTTATCTTTCGGGGATGATTCAGAAGAATCACATCCACAGCATCTATCTTGATATTGATCATAAAGAAGGGCGCAGGAATTGGAATGGTGCCGACTGGATGAAACAGTATATAGAGATTGGTTATCCACAGATTGAAATCGAGAATTCACTTCCAATATTGAAGAAGATGCGCCTGATTAAGAAGCCCTGTGAGATAGAAGCTCTGGAACAGGCGGAATGTATCACGAAGGCCGGGATCGTTGCCATGATGGAGCATTCAAGGCCGGGAATGTACGAATACCAGTATAAGGCAGAATATGACTACGCGCTGGCACAGTACGGGGTTCTGGAGCCGGGCTTTTCATCTATCATAAGCGCCGGGAAGAATAACTTCTGTATCCATTATGACAGCTACCGGGGACAGGCACAGGACGGCGATATGGTACTGAACGACGTAGGGGTGAGGTGGGATTATCTGGTGACGGATGTATCCCGGGGATGGCCGTGCAACGGGAAATATACGGACCGCCAGAAGATTCTGTACGAATGCGCATACCGGACTTCGGAGCACATGTTCGGCATCTTGAAGCCCGGAATGCCGATGCTGGATGTGGACCGTCTGATTAAGGAGTATAACTTCGAACAGCTAAAGGCGGCAGGAGTATGCGCATCCTTTGACGATATCGGCACCTATATGTGGCATGGCGGCGCCCATCATATCGGGTTCGACGTACATGATATGGTATCGGCCAGAGACTCGGTTACAGCTCCGGGTATGGTGTTCTGTGTGGATGTGGGAATCTATCATGAAGAATGGGGAATCGGATTCAGGATTGAGGATAACTGCCTGATCACAGAGGACGGATGCCGGAATCTGTCGGCGGATATTCCGCGGACGATTGAGGAGATCGAGACTGTTATGAGGGGATAATTGTCCTGCCTGAACCAATATAGAATAAACAGAGAAAGTATCATGAATTGCAATGGAGGCGGCGATCTATATGTATCGCCGCCTCTATTGCATTGGGCTATTTAGTTCCCGGCAGCACACTGGTTCATTATAAGTAGGCATTCACTTAATTTGAGTGTCCGCGTATTTTGCCAGCGTATGCGCGCCTGTTGCTTTGTGACTATAAGGCACCTTAACTCACCGGAATCTTGAGAACCTGCCCCACATCTATCAGATCCCCGGTCAGCCCGTTCAGCTGCCGGATGGCGTCCACCGTAGTTTTGTATCTCCGGGAGAGCAGCCAGAGCGTATCCCCAGGCAAAACCGTATATTCAAACCAGGATACAGACCCTGCGACCGGAATCTTAAGAACCTGCCCGATATACAGCATATCACTGGTCAGTCCGTTCAGCTGCTTAATCGCCTCTACTGTGGTATCATATCTTCGGGAAAGAAGCCAGAGAGTGTCTCCGGACTGGACCGTATAATCTATGACGCTGCCTCCGGATCCCTGAGGAGGCACATTCTGCTGGATTCCCTGATAGGTATCATATAACGTCTGCCAGGTCTTCGGGCCGACGATGCCGTCCGCGTCAAGCCCCATTGCCTGCTGGAAGGCAAGGACAGCCTGCCGCGTCTGACTGCCGAAGATCCCGTCCTGGGAAGGCCCAGGTACGTCAGGATAATATTCGGAAATGACATCCAGAAGGTACTGCAGGGTAATCACATCCTGGCCTGTGGAGCCCTGGCGCAGCACGCTGCCCGGGGGTACGGTTCCGATGCCAAGAGACTGGCCTTCGCTGTCAAGTTCCGCAAGCCTTGCCACGGCAGTGTAAATGCTGGAAATCTTATACCAGGTGGATTTACCCACGACGCCGTCCGCCGCCAGATTGAAAATGCTCTGGAACCGGGTGACTGCGGCTCTTGTGCTGTCTCCAAACACGCCGGCTTCATCCGTAATGGCAGGTATGGCAGGATAATTACGCCGGATCCGGTTCAGATAGACCTGTATGGTCTGGACATCAAGCCCGGTACTGCCGGTCCGCAGCGCCGTTCCGGGATAGGAAGAGAGGCTGCCGGTGATAATATTGGTCTTTGCAATCTCTATATCCTGCGGATAGTAGGATCTGAGGATTTCAATCGGGGCAAGCCCCCTGTCGGCCAGCGTTACGGTTCCCCATTGGGACATCCCCTGACAGGTAGCCGTAGTCCCGTTGCAGAAGGAAGTAAAATAAGGTACATTCTGCCCCCTCCTTCGGACATATTCGTTGAAAATGTCATCTACGATCCGGCTGATGGATTCATAGATGGGACGGCCCTGCACAAAATACTGGTCGTAGGCGGTGCTGTTGGTAATGTCAAAATTGTACCCGCGCGCCCTGTACCATTCTGTGTATATCCGGTTCAGCGCAAATGTAATGATTGCGTAAATATTTGCGGTAAGCGCGGCTTTGGGCCAGGTGGGATAGATCTCGCTGCTTGCCACATTCTTCACATAATCCGGAAAGGATACCTGTACGTTCGGGGCAGAGGAAGAGGGCGTGCCGAGATGAACGGTGATCGGATTCGGGATTACGACCTGGCGCAGGATGCGCGGCGGTATGGAAGGCCCGTTCTGACCGCTGGTATCCGCCAGCGCCACCGCAGGTCCGCCAATAGAGATTTCTCTGGCGGCAGTCTTATGCTGTCCTGCCTGCATCGGGGTAAGTACAAGGGGAAGGATGGCGGTCTCGCCGTCATAGACCGGGATATTAACGACAGACAGAGAGGCAAAGCCGGTTCCTTGTGCCAGTACGGAATAACCGGTAAAAGGCATTCTGTCGGGGTCGGGGGTCTGCGAGAGGCTCTTGTCGACGGTGTCAAGAGAAATCAGGGGCGTCTCCCCGTTCTCATCTGTCGTAAGCTCGTACAGTATGTTTCCTGCCATGTCCGTGATGCGGATCTGTATACTGCTTAAGGGGACGGCGCTGTGGGCCGTCCGTGCCTGTATAAGTAGATAACCGGTAGCCATATGGGTGGATTCTCCTTTATAATAGTTTATGTCAATATATAATATATGATTCCGGTCAAAATGTGCGTAATTTCACAGCTTATTAGTTCGATCACTATCATTCAACGAAATTTACAACGCAGGATCCGTGATACAGAATTATTCAACGAAATTTACAACGCAGGATCCGTGATACAGATTCGTTGATCCGCTCTTCAGTAATCTGGCCGCTTCGCACAGCATTCAGGAGACTCTCATATGCCTGTTCGAAATCCTGCGGCATCAGGATGATATCCACGCCCGCCTGAACGGCCTTCACAGCGGCGTCGCCGGGGGAATAATAATTGGTGACGGCGCCCATCTGCATGGAATCCGTGATGACAATCCCGTCGAAGCCAAGGGAGCCTCTCAGGATATCTGTAATAATCCCGGGGGATAATGTGGCGGGAACGGAATCGCCGGTAACCGCCGGGAGCGCGATATGACCGGCCATTACACAGTCCGCTCCCGCCTGTATCCCGGAGATGAAGGGCTGAAACTCTGTGCTGTTAAGCTGTTCCAGCGTACTGGTATTTTCCACGGCGCTGTCATGGCTGTCTCCGGTTGTACCGCCGTGTCCGGGGAAATGCTTGAGTACGGAACTTACCCCCTTTTCCTGAAGTCCCTGGACTACCCGGGCGGTCATCTGTGCGTCGACGGCCGCATCCGGTCCGAAGGAGCGCGCGCCGATCGCCGTGTTTTCGGGATTGGTCAGGACATCTGCGATGGGTGCAAAGTCCATGTTGAATCCAAGTGCATGGAGGTAATCTCCAAGTACCTGACCGGCCCGGTAGGCTTCGTCAGAATTCCCGGAATCGCCGATGACCCGCATATCCGGCAGTTTTTCAACAGAGAAGTTCGCATTGTTGGCAATTCTGGCCACCCGGCTTCCGCCTTCCTCATCCACGCCGATGAAAAGCGGATATTTGGAGTAGGACTGTGAATTTGCAATCATAGTCGTAATCTGCTGTGGATCGATAATGTTGTCCTTGAAATAGATGATGCCGCCTACCGGATATTGGTTAAGCGCGTTTTTCGTGGTTTCACCCGCCTGGATGACGGCGTTCACGTGGGTCAGCTGTTCCGGCGTCACCATGAACATCTGGCAGACCTTTTCCTCTGTGGTCATGGACAGAAGAGTGTCCTGTACCTTACGTTCCACAGATGTATCTGACGTGGAATCAGCCGTAATATCGCTATTGTCCGTATGGGAATCAGCCGTAGGATCAGGATTGCCCGTATCAGAATCAGCCGTAATGTCAGGATTGTCCGTATCGGAATTTGATGAGGTGCCTTCTTTTTGAATGGAATCGTCCTTTGGGGCCTGGTCTGCGGCGCCGCACCCGCCGATAAGAAGCAGTCCGATAATGGCAGCGGCGGGAAACAGGTTTTTCATTTTCATTATCATAGTTTCATATGTCCTCCCGGAGATAAATATTTTTCGGATATTATAGCATGCCATGCGTCACAATTACCGACAAAAACACAGGAAAGAAGTTATTCTTTTGAAAATTAATGATTAGTTAATGATTATTTAATGGTTTTGATATATCAAAATGAGTGAAAATATTGTATAATACTACTTATTATCACAATTCGGGAGATACATATGAACAGACCTGTCTTAGGAATTCCGCAGAATACCATAGAGATTCTGCAAAAGTACAACTTTTCATTTCAGAAGAAGTTTGGTCAGAATTTTCTGATTGATACCCACGTATTAGACAAGATTATCCGGGCGGCAGATATCAATAAGGAAGATATGGTGCTGGAGATCGGGCCGGGGATAGGGACGATGACCCAGTTCCTTGCGGAGGCGGCAGGAAAGGTCGTTGCCGTTGAGATTGATAAGAATCTTATCCCCATATTAGAGGATACACTGGGCAGTTATGAGAATGTAAGCGTCATCAACGAAGATGTGCTGAAGCTGGATATCCGGGGGCTTGTAGCAGAAGAGAATGGGGGGAAGCCCGTGAAGGTCGTGGCCAATCTGCCGTATTATATCACGACTCCGATCATCATGGGATTATTCGAGGAGCATGTGCCGCTCACGAGCATCACGGTCATGGTGCAGAAGGAAGTGGCCGACCGGATGCAGACCGGTCCGGGGAATAAAGACTACGGCGCGCTGTCGCTGGCCGTGCAGTATTATGCAAAGCCCTATATCGTGGCGAATGTGCCACCTAACTGTTTCATGCCAAGGCCTAAGGTTGGTTCGGCGGTGATCCGGCTGACCTGTCATGCGCATCCTCCGGTGGAAGTGGAGGATGAACGGCTGATGTTCGATATCATACGGGCGTCGTTTAACCAGAGGAGGAAGACGCTTGCGAACGGCCTGAATAATTCGGACAAGATTACATTTCCAAAGGATGTGATTCTGGAAGCGGTCGAACAGCTTGGGAAGGGAGACAGTGTAAGGGGGGAATCTCTGACACTTGAGGAGTTCGCCAGGCTGAGTAATTCACTGGCCCGCAGACGATGACCAAGATTGTGTATGAGGATGAAAAGAACGAAGCACCTGAGTAATTCGCTGGCTGGCAGACAATGATCAAGATTGTGTATGAGGATGAAAAGAACAAAGCACCTGAGTAATTCGCTGGCTGGCAGACGATGACCAGACGTGTCCGGAGAATGTAAGAGATAGAACCATAATCCGGCTTGAGCCGGTGTTTCAAGAGAATGTAAGAGAACAATAATCTGGCCTGTGCCCGGGATACTGACAAGCTTGTATCCAAATATGCCGTATTTGGATATGCTGAGTATATATCCAGATATCAGGTATATGAGCCCGACGGCTGTATAGAAGCATAGGATATTTTATGTATGGTATATGGGCTGCATCGATTGATTTTGGGGAGGATTATCCTGCAAAACAGAGTGTGCAGGCTGTGAAAATGAGTTTTCAGACAGCCTGCCGGATGGATGGACAGGTGTCAGTACAGAGGCGGGCCGGCCGGTTATGATAGATAGCAACTGATAACGACGTAGCAGTCTGTGAAGGAGGAGGGACGGCAGAGTATTTGCCTGTATCATCTTTTCCGAAGCAGCAGAAAGGGGAAGCGAATATGGAGAATAAGAAGGAGTTTTCATTGTTCGAGATCACGCCGGAGATTGAGCATTTTGCCGGCTTGTGCGCGCAGAATAACGCGATCGACAAGGAACTGTATACAAGGTATGAGGTCAAGAGAGGGCTTAGGGATCTCAACGGGAAGGGCGTGCTTGCAGGACTGACGAATATTTCCGACGTATGTGCGAAGAAGCTGGTGAACGGGGAAGAGGTTCCCTGTGAGGGTAATCTGTACTACCGGGGATATAATATTAAGGATCTGGTGAAGGGATTCCTTGACGACAAGCATTTCGGGTTTGAAGAGATTGCATATCTTCTGCTGTTTGGTGAGCTGCCTACGGATAAGGAACTGGCCGTATTCCATGATACGCTGGTCGAGAGGCGTACATTGCCGCCGACTTTCGTGCGGGATGTGATCATGAAGGCGCCAAGCCGGGATGTGATGATCATGCTGTCGCGTTCGATTCTGAATCTGTATTCTTATGACGATAAGGCTGACGATACTTCGATTCCGAATGTACTGCGCCAGTGCCTGAACCTGATCAGTGAATTTCCGATGATGATGGTATACGGGTATCACGCTTACAACTATCGTCTGGGTGAGGATATGTTCATCTATGCGCCGTCGCCGGAGCTGTCAACAGCAGAGAATATTCTGATGATGCTCCGTGAGGACCGTAAGTATACGGAACTGGAAGCGAAGATCCTTGATATGGCGCTTGTGCTTCACATGGATCATGGCGGCGGTAATAATTCAACGTTCACGACGCATGTGGTGACCTCCTCCGGGACGGATACTTACTCGACGATTGCCGCGGCGCTGGCATCCCTTAAGGGGCCGAAGCATGGCGGAGCCAATATTAAGGTGACGCAGATGTTCGAGGATATGAAGAAGGTGGTCAGGGACTGGAAGGATGAGGACGAGGTGCGTCAGTACTTATGTAATCTTCTGGAGAAGAAGGCGTTTGACCAGAAGGGACTGATCTATGGAATGGGACATGCAATCTATTCGGTATCCGACCCCAGAGCAGATATCTTCAAGGGATTTGTGAAGCAGCTGGCACAGGAGAAGGGCTGCGAGGATGAGTACGCGCTCTATGAGATGGTTGAGCATATGGCTCCGAAGGTAATCGGAGAGAGGCGCAAGATCTATAAGGGCGTGAATGCAAACGTAGACTTCTACAGCGGGCTCGTATACAGCATGCTGAATCTTCCGCCGGCATTGTATACGCCGATTTTTGCGGCCGCGCGTATCGTAGGATGGAGCGCGCACCGTCTGGAGGAGCTTAGGAATGTTGATAAGATTATCCGTCCTGCGTACAGGCCGCTGGCAGAGCACAGGGAGTATGTGAGGATGAAGGACAGATAGTTCCGGATGCAAGACATAAAGTGTTTACGCCAAGACGGTGTGAAGTGTAAGCGGGAAACAGGCGGCAGCTGGAAGAGCGGAAAGATATATTTAAAGGATTGAAGGACAGACAGGATGAAGAAGGAGTTTTATTATCGGTCCCGGGATGGGAAGACACAGATTCACGCCATAGAATGGATACCGGCTGAAAGGATCAGAGGAGTACTCCAGATTTGCCATGGGATGGTGGAGTACGCCGAACGTTACCAGGAGTTTGCAGAGTATATGTGCGGACACGGTATCTATGTGGTCGCGCATGACCACCTGGGTCATGGGAAATCAATCAACACAGAAGCGGATTACGGATATTTTCCCGAGAAGAACGGGAACCGCTGTGTGATCGGAGATATTCAGCAGTTGCGGGTGATTACTTCGAAGAAGCATCCGGGAGTCCCTTATATGATGTTGGGGCACAGCATGGGATCCTTCCTTCTGCGCCAGTATCTGCCTATGTACGGGGACGGGCTTGCGGGGGCGGTTATCATGGGGACAGGCTATCAGCCGTTCCTCGTGCTCGAGGCGGGACAGCTGGTGTGCTGCGTGACCGCGTTGTTCAAGGGATGGAGATACCGCAGCAAATTCGTTGATAACTTAAGCTTCGGAGGGTTCAACAAGAAGTTTGAGCCAAGTGAGACAGGGCGCGACTGGATTACGTCAGACAAAGAGCTTCAAAGGAAGTACGTGGAGGATCCGCTGTGTATGTTCCGGTTCACCCTGGGAGGCTATTATCAGATGTTTGAAGGCATGAAGTCATTGAACAAGAAGAAGAACATAGCGAGGATTCCAAAGGAGCTTCCCATACTCTTTACCGCGGGGGCAGACGATCCGGTGGGCGCTTATGGCAGGAATGTCCGGAAGGTATATGAGCGTTATAAGGAAGCAGGTCTTAGGAATGTGTCGCTTAAGCTGTATGACGGCTGCAGGCATGAGATTCTGAACGAATCCATCCGCGGCCAGATCTATGAGGAACTGTACGGCTGGTGTGAGAAATGCCTGAAAGGGCAGTAACCTTACGGCTGCCGCAAAATCTGCGGCAGCCCGAATAGTTTCAATTATTCTGGTTTTTACCATCTTCTGCCGGAGAATGGCTTTCTACAATTTCAATAATTTCGAGAATTTCTTCCGCTGACATTCCCTTTGCCCTTAAGGCGCGAATTAAATTAACGACTTCTCTGCCTGTCATATTTTCACCTGCTTTCCATAAGTGCTGTTTGCTTTGGTGTTTTAATTATATCAATAAGTGATTTTGGTGTAAAGTCCGTATAGGATATTTGGGGAAATAGAGGATTAGAGGTTACGGTATCCCCGGATTCCGCCGATAATTAATTATACTGAAAGTTCCTGATGTAAGGGAGAGAGTGCGATGTCAAGAATAAAGGAAGCAGGGAACAATCCGCTGCCGCCGCAGGCGGCCGCGGCGGCAGTGGACAGCAGGATTGCCAGGAAATGTGCACAGATGGAGGCGGGGCAGGTTCTGATCACGGAAGCGGCTAAGCATGCGGCGGAGGCGAAGGAACAGCTCATGAAAGCGCACGAAGAGAGGAAGGAAGAGCGCAGGGAGAGCCGGGAAGACATAGATGAGAAGAGGGATACGCCTGAACTTTCCCGACAGAGCAAATGGTTTGGGATAGAAGGGAAGGTTCTGAAGGAGGCGGATATAGAGTGGACGCTTGAGATGGAGGAGGAGCTGTGGAACGCTCTGCTTGCGTGGATGCCGTCAGGGGATAAGGGGCTGGCGGTGCAGCTTGAGGAGCTGTCGAGAATCTATCTTGCACTTCTGGATGCGGTACTGATCCATACGATGGGAGAGGCGCAGACGGTCCAGATGGGGCGTCTGGATGAAGTTCTGGCCATGAAGTTGAATCTTATACTGGACAGCGACCTGAATCATCTGTTAGAATTATTAGAAGAGACAGGGCAGACAGAGACGTTGAAGCTGGTCAGGAGCAGTGTGTATAAGCAGACGACCGGCAAGTCGATCTCTGCCGGGGCTGCGGACAGATTTTATACAAGGGGAAAGATGAATACTGCGGGTAATTCCCGCTATTTCATGCCGGATTCACAGGGACAGGGAGCAGGAAGCAGCAGGGGCAATAAAGGTATGTATACTGCGACTGCATCGAACGTTCCTGCCGGAGGTCTGTCCGCAGCTTCTGAGGAGGAAGGAAGGCTCTACCAGCTTACGAAGGGCGGGAATGTCCGGATGAGCCGGGAGTTTGACGCCCACAGGCAATCAAGTGAGCTTCAGATGAGCCGCAGGAACAGTGCTCTTGGCAGAGCTGTGGGAAGCGATGCCGGAAGCGGCAGGATTACCGGAGGGAGAACGACCTTTACCGGAAAGGAACTGGAAGGAGCGAACCGTTTCGCCGCCCATGTGAACGGAAGCGGCAGCCTCTTCAAGAATCCGGGGATCAGTGCGCGTAATGACGAGGTGGTCGGCCTTCTTGCGGCGATCACATCCATCAAGAACCAGATGTACGCGGAGAATACCGGAAGAGGGAGCGGGATGAAGGCGCCTTTGAAGAGTGCGGTTAACCAGATGATTGATTATTATCTGACCCGCAAGGGCGTCTATAAGGTATATCATTACACGACGAACACATATGAGAAGACAGGAAGCCCTCAGAAGGCGGTGTCGGACGGCCTGGAATATGCGTACAAGATATTTATAGAGAAGAAGAACGATACTTCGTACAGGCAGCAGGCGGCTTATTCGGAGCAGGCCGGATTCTTTCAGGCCATGCTTAAGGACCAGTCGCTTAAGGCAGACCTGATCAGAGGAATGCGTCTTCTGGAGGGTAACTGGCGGGATTTCCTTAAGACGGCCGGGGAGAGCGAGAAGAAAGGGATTACCCTGAATGTGCAGAAGCACAGTCCGTGGGGGATACTGATGGAACCTGAGAGTATGAAGAGGGACGCCGGCAAGGATAAGGAGAAGGTATTTCTGACCAGAATCGCCTGTGTGGCGGCGCTTGTGGCAGGGTATCTCTGCTATCGTCTTTTCTTCGGATAATGGATAGAGACGGGGGGTATACATGGGGAGGGATATTGACAGGATTTTCGAAGAATTTCATGCATGTGAAGAGCCGGAGATTTTTGATGATATCCGGGCGTTTCTGGGGATGGACGATCTGATTGAGACGTGCCATATAGAAGCGGATGAATCTAACAAGATATTCGTGAATGTGACGCTTAAGAAGTTCTCTTATCTTGCGGCGAGGCATATATTTCTGGGGCTTACAGAGTTTTTGCGGCGGAGTTATTATAACATCTATGCAGGCGAGGAGCTGGGGGAGCGGATGCGGTATCTGTTTCTTACCGGTATGCCGGGAAAAGATGGTATAAAGCTGGAGGTTGTCATCGGATGATGAGTTACTTGGAGGAGGAACATAAGTTGAGGAATCAGAGCGGACAGGATCAAGAGTTTGGTTTTCATTCATTGCTGGAGGCTCATGACATACCGGCAGAGGACATGGTGAAGAAGATAACGGAAGAGATGCCGGGAGGTTTCTTTGTCTATCATGCCGATGGGGACGAGGAACTGATCTATGCGAATAAGGCGCTGTTAAGGATGTTCGGGTGTGATACCATGGAGGAGTTGCGTAAGCTGACGGGTAATTCGTTCAGAGGGATTGTTCATCCGGATGACCTTGATGAGGTGGAGGAGAGTATACGGCAGCAGATTAAGGAGAGTCATTACGATCTTGACTATGTCGAATACCGGATCATCAGAAAGGACGGCCAGGTGCGCTGGGTTGAGGACTACGGTCATTTTATCCGCAGTGAGCTGGCAGGCGATATCTTCTATGTGTTTGTGGCGGATATGACCGAGAAGAAGGAACGGCGGGAGCAGGAAAAGAGGGAGCTGCTGGCCGAGAGGGTTCAGAAGGAGCAGAGGCTTAAGGACCGTATCGAAGAGTACGGGAAGGAACTGAAAGCTGTCAACGAGGAACAGCTGCGCCGTATGATACTGATAGAAGGACTCAGCATAGATTATGAGTCTATTTTTTATATTGATCTTGAGAAGGACCGGATTCGGACCTACCGGTACAGTGAACGGATGGAATACCGGTTCAGCGAGGATAACTGTGAGTGTGATTTCACAGGCTTTGCGGCCGAGTATATCAGGCAGTGGGTCTGTCCTGAGGATCAGGAGGCAGTGGCGCAGGCTGTCAGTCCGCAGTATATCAGAGAGAGGCTGTCGAAGGACAAGATGTTCTATATCAACTACCGTATTGTCAAGGAGGGGCGGAAGAAGTATCTGCAGCTTCGTATGGTGGATGTGGGGGAGGAACAGTACATCTCCAAGGTTGTCATGGGATGCCGCAGTGTGGATGCGGAGATTCGGCATGAGATGAAGCAGAAGGGTATGATCGAAGATGCGCTGGGGCATGAGAAGCGTGCGAATGCCGCGAAGGATGCCTTCCTTGCAAATATGTCCCATGATATGCGGACTCCGATGAACGCCATCATCGGGTTTGCGGCGCTGGCCAGAAAGTACCTGAACGAGGCAGAGAAGGTAGGAAAGTATCTTGGGAAGATTGAAGAATCCAGTGACCGGCTGCTTGTGCTGATTAACGATGTGCTTGAGATATCCAGGATGGATACGAGTATACTTGAGTTCGACGAGAAGGAATGTAATCTTCTGGATGTGGTGAAGCGGCTGCAGGAAAGCATGTGGCAGAAGGCGGAGGCGAAGAATATTACATTGTCGCTGGATATCTCCGGACTTAAGCATTACAGCGTCTGCAGTGATGCGGACAAGCTTGACCAGATTCTTGGACGGATTGTGAGTAATGCGGTAGAGTACACGGAAGATGGCGGCAGGGTTGAGTTTGCTGTCAGAGAGGCAGAGGCGTCTGATGATAACTTTGCGGTCTATCAGTTTGTGATCAGTGATAACGGGATGGGGATGAGTGAGAAGTTTCAGGAGCGTATGTATGAGCCTTTTGAGAGGCAGAAGAATACGACGATGAGCGGTGTGCCCGGTACCGGACTGGGGCTTACGATTGTCAGGAGGATCGTGGAGCTGATGGGAGGAACGATAGAGGTAGACAGTAAGGAAGGCGTTGGCAGCAGCTTTACGGTAACATTCCGGTTCCGGCTGTACAAAGGCGGCGAAGTCCTGCCGACAGCCAGGAGCGCCGGCTGCGGGCAGATGGATAAGGCCAGGAAGGTATTGCTGGTAGAGGACAACGAGATCAATCTGGAGCTTGAGGCAGAGCTTCTGCAGGACGAAGGTTTTCTTGTTGATACAGCCTGCGACGGCAGTGTTGCGGTTGAGATGATACGTAATTCCAGTCCGGGAGAGTATGCACTTGTCCTGATGGATATACAGATGCCGGTTATGGATGGGTATCATGCGTCGAGGATGATCCGGAAGCTTGACGATCCGGCGCTGGCAGGGATACCGATCATCGCAGTGTCGGCCAATGCGTTTGACGAGGACAAGAAGATGGCTTTGGAGAGCGGGATGAACGCCCATGTGGCGAAGCCTGTGGATATCGCCCATCTGCTCAGTGTGATCAGGGAGGTGTGGTAAGGTATCCTCTGGTCCTGGTATAGCCTTGCGCAGTTTAATTAACCATATGTTTCGCCGGAGCGTGTTTGAAAGTTGCTTTCTGTAAGATGTTGTCCCGATTTGCACACGTGCAATCGGGAACGCAGGCCGGCGGAACATAAGGTTATTATTTTTTTATGATATATTTTCTGATCAGATCAAAGGGCGCCGGTCCGATGTCCAGCACGGCCTTATGGAATCTCTGCTGGGAGAAGTCGTCTCCCCACGTTTCCAGAGCGTCTTTTTTCAATTCAAGAAATTCTACATATCCAATATAATATTTCAGGTAATTGGCCGGATCGGCAATGATCAGGTCATAGATATCCTCAATTGTGCCGGTGTCCGTAACCCCGTAGCTTCGAAAGAAAGAGACGGTATCAAGCAGGGACCAGCCTTCATAATGAATTCCCATGTCAGCAAGTGCATATAGTCCAAGGATAACGGAAGTGTTCTTCTGCATCAGGGCGGCCGCATCCCCTGGAACCGGCGCATAATAGTAGCTCATCATCTCGCTGTAGGTGGCCCAGCCTTCCACATAGCCGCCGTAGTTCAGAAGACTGCGGATGGGGTCCGGATTCTGGCTTGCGTAATAGGTAGTCTGGTACAGATGCCCGGGGTATCCTTCGTGCGCCAGGGTGGTGAACAGGGACAGGTCGTCGCTTAAACGCCCCTGGTTGATGTAGATTACGTTCTCTGCGGCGTTATCAATAGCAGGAATCATATAGAAAGCAGGGCTTAGATACTCTTCCATGGACTTCTGCACATATTTGATCTGGGTGTTAACCTTTGGAGGGTCCGGGAAATTGCCGGAAAGCTTCTTCTCAAGACCCGCGAGGATGGAAGCGGGATCCGTATCCTTCAGGATCGTGCCCTGTTCCCGGAACAGATCGGAGGAGAGGGCGGTATCTTCTGCCACCGGAGTCAGGAGCTTCTGCATATCGGTCAGGTCAGTGATCATCTGCTGCTGCGTCAGGCGCTGAAGCTCGGGAATATCCCGGGCGGAGCCGGTCTCGGAGGCGACGACGAGCTCATAGTATCTGCGCCCGTCAGGCAGGTGGCAGAGTCCGCTACTGTTCTTACCGGTATCCCGCAGAGCGGTGAGACCTTCTTTTAATTCCGCGTATGCAGGAAATATGTATTCTTCGATATGCTCGGCGTTGACTTTGGTGTACGCACTCTTTTCTGCGTCGGACAGTTTGAGGGTGTTCAGACGTTCCGTAAAAGAGGAATAGAGATAATTGTTCTCACCCATGTCTATGAAGGTCTGGCATTCCTCTATGAGATCGTCGGCAGAGTAAGAGGCCATGAACAGTCCGGCTGCGGATTTGGCCTGTTCGAACTTAAGGATGGAACGGAAATAGTCCGGCGTCCTGGTCAAAAGTTCCAGATAGGTGTCGATATCAGACTTATGATAGAATTGATATTCCGACAGAAGAACCGGAAGCTGTGCCTGCGTACCTGTAAGAGGCGCGAGGGGCTCTTCATACAGCGCATAGGGAGCCAGACTATGGGCGGACAGGAGGCTGTTCTTAAGGACATCATAGGTGAGACGATTTTCTTTCGATAAGCGGGTGCGGTCAAAGGAATTAAGAACTGCCAGTGCATTTTCTGCTGAAGCACAGATCGCCGCGACATCATCGGTGCAGGCGCCAAGGGTCACCGGAGCATCATCAATCCCGTAGGATGAAGGATCCTTGAGGGTGTAGTGGAGGGAGATGGTGCTGGTGGCAACTTCCTGGCGGAAAAGACTTTGTGTATAGGCCTCAAACTGCCGGTTCTCATTCCCCCTGAGATATCGGAACAGTCCGGCAGAGATAAGGAGGGCCGTAAGGAGTAAGGAGGCAGTGATGACTGAGCGTTTTTTTGACATAATAAGCCTTTCAAAATGCTTTTTTATATATGTATATGCAGGAAATGGGTAAGACATGCAGGAAACCGGGACGTGTACCTGCGCTCCATATAAGCAGGAGTTTGGGGAAATTTATTGTTTTGTGTACACAAATAATTGAATTTTCATTGAAGAACCGGATGATTATATGTAATTATCGGATGATTCTATGAAGAGAAAAATGTGAAAATCCTATATAATTTACAATAAAAGCAGATGAAACATCACAATAATCTGTTAAATTGCACAATTATTAAGGAGGAAAGCATATGAAAAGAAAAGTTGTTGCAGCGTTGTTAGTGACAGGTATGTTGGCTGGACTGCTTGGCGGATGCGGTTCGAAGGAGTCCGGTTCAGAGTCAGGCGGATCAGGAGATTCAGGAAAAGGAGAGACATTGAACCTCTGGATGCCTACATTCGCATCGGCGGACGGAGAGATTACAGACGAGGAGTTCTGGACAGAGAAGGTAGAGGCCTTTGGAGAAGAGAACGACTGTAAGGTCAATGTTGAGATTGTTCCGTGGGACAGCTACGAGGAAAAGTACCTGACAGGCACGACGTCAGACGACGGTCCGGATGTAGGGTATATGTATATGGAGATGTTCTACGATTATATTGATATGGGGGCCCTGGTAGATGTAGACGAGTATTTCTCGGATGATGAGAAGAGCAATTATATCTACTATGATCTGGGCAATATCCAGGGCGGCCAGTACGCGCTTCCGGTTGTGGTAGGTAATCCGAGAATCCTTGCGGCTAACATGGATATCCTCAAGGAAGCCGGCGTTGAGAAGGTGCCGTCCACATGGGACGAGCTGGTAAGTGCATGTAAGGCTGTCAAGGAGAAGAAGCCGGATGTGATGCCGTTGGTTCAGGATTGGGGCAGCCCGCATTATGGTTCTCTGAATGAAGTCTTCTGGCCATATTTCTGGAGCGCAGGCGGAGAGATTGTAGATGAAGAGGGAAATCTTACGATTGATTCTGATGAAGGTCTGGAAGCAACCAAGTTCCTGCAGAGCTTAAGAAAAGACGGAATCCTGACCGATTCCTGTACATCCAACGACGATACGGTTGAGGCGTTCAAGAATCAATCGGCGGCTATGGTTGTGATCGCGTCAAGTAATCTGCTCAAGTGCGACGCTGTTAACTGGGACTTCCAGCCGGTAATCCAGGGACCAAAGGATGCGAAGACCTTCGTTGCTGCAGATTCACTGGTTATGTTTGAGAAATGCAAGAACAAGGAGCTGGCGGCTAAGTTAATGAAATATATCACAAGTGCGGATGTTATGTCTGATTTCCATAAGAGAGTCAGCGAGCAGCCTCCGATCACTGCAGATGAGGAATATACAGGCGATGAGAGATATGCGAACCTGTTCACGGATTATGCGGATAACTTCCAGTCACTTCCGGTATTCAAGGGCGCAAGCTCCATGTATGATACGCTCTTTAAGAACCTGCAGTCTATGATGCTTGGCGAGATGGAGCCGGAAGAAGTACTGAAGGAGACGACAGAATATTACGATACGAATCTGAAGTAGGAATAGCGAATATAACGGAATAATGGGGATGATCTACGCCCCGTTTTGAAGGATAATCTGTCCCGGAATCAAGCGGCAAGGTATACCGCAGCGCATGATTCTGGAACAGATTTCCTAGTAAAGGGAGGCACAGGCCTTCCGGAGAAAGGAGTGAGAGTGTGGACAGGAAGAAGAAAGAAGCCCTTCAGGGGATTATCTATATACTGCCAAGCTTTATCCTGATAGCATGTTTCAGCGTACTGCCAATCTTCATGTCAGGATATTTTAGTTTCACCAATTATAATGTAATGAATGATCCGACCTTTGCGGGAATGGAGAATTACGCAAAGATTTTAAAGGATGCATATGTGGCTGATGCGATCAAGAACACGCTGACTTACGTAGTAGTCACGGTTCCGATCCAGACGATATTATCGCTGGTCTTTGCAGCGTTTCTTGCTTACAAGATGCAGAATAAGACGGGAGGTTTCTTAAGAAGTATCATGTTCATCCCGGTTATCGCATCTGCGGTTACGGCAGGTACGATCTGGAGGATTATCCTGAACACAGACGGGGGACTTCTGAACAATCTGCTTGGCTTCCTCCATATCCGTCCGGTGAACTGGCTTGGAAGTACACAGACTGCGCTGATCAGTATCTGTATCGTGGCAATCTGGAAGAATGTGGGATATTTCCTGGTTATCTACTATGCCGGTATCATGGGAATCTCCAAGGATCTGTATGAGGCGGCCCGTGTGGACGGCGCCACGAATATCCAGCAGTTCTTCAAGATCACGATGCCTATGCTCAAGCCGATTACTTATCTGGTTGTGACGCTGGGAATCATCTGGTCCTTCCAGGTGTTCGACCTGTCCTATCAGATGACCGGCGGAGGTCCCGGAAGGTCGACGGTCACGATCGTAATGGCAATCTACAACGCGGCGTTCAAGCAGTATAAGATGGGTTATGCGTGCGCGATGGCCATGGTTCTGCTGGTGATCGTACTGATCATCAACGCAGTAGAGAACCTTGCGTTCAAAGAGAAGGAGGCGAAGTAGGATGAAGAAGATAAGAACCTGGACGCCGTTGTCCGTATTAGGGATGCTGGTTATGGTACTTTTTGCCGTTATCTGTATCGCCCCGTTTATCTATATGATGATTATGTCGTTCACCCAGTCTACGACGCTGATGCTGCATTTTGATGAGATTAATTTTACGGATTTCACCAATTACTCCTATGTATTTGGTAAGAGCGGCTTCTTAAGGGCCCTGACGAACAGTCTGGTGGTCGTAATCAGCTCCTGTCTGTTCAACTGTATCATCTCCTCCATGGCGGCGTATGGATTCGAGAAGAAGAATTTCCCGGGGAAGGAGAAGCTCTTCAAGATCTATCTCGCCACGCTGATGATCCCGGGACAGGTTACGATGATTCCGGTATTCATCATCATGCGGAAGATGGGCGTGCTGAATACATATTTCTCACTGGTGGTGCTGATCCTGAATGCGTTTGGCGTGTTCCTGATCCGCCAGTTTATGGAGAGTGTGCCGGATGAGCTTCTGGAAGCGGCGAAGGTGGACGGATGCCCGGAGTACCGGATATTTATTCAGATCGTAATCCCGCTGATCAAGCCGGTGCTGGTATCTTTGGTAGTATTCACTTTCGTGTCCTCCTGGAATGACTTCCTGTGGCCGTTGGTATCGACGACGGATTCTGACATGTATACGCTGACGGTTGCGCTGTCACTTCTTAAGACGCAGTATCAGACGAATTACGGGCTGATCATGGCAGGTGCGGCAGTGTCCTTCATGTTCCCGTTCGTGCTGTATATCTTCCTGCAGAAGCAGTTTGTGGAAGGTATCGCGCTGAGCGGCGTGAAAGGGTAGAAATTGGAGTATGAATTGTATGTGAAAGAGAGGTTAATATGGAGTTTCAATATAAGATCGTGTCATCCATGTGTAAGGTATTTGCAGATGGGGAAAATGCAAGGGAGATGGAAGAGAAGCGGCTCTGCGGGCTTAAGGGCGAGACGCTGTCGTACCAGATCGCGTATTGCTGGAGCGGCGAGAGAAAGGAGCGGGGCTGTATTACCGTGGACTCTCCGATCAGGGACAGGGTGCATGTGCGGACAGTGAACCTTGTGCCGTGCGAATATCCCTGCCATATGAAGCGGGACGACGGTTATCTCACCGTCAATCCGGGGATGTACCCGGACCGCTTAAGCGAAGTGCCCAAGTGGGGATTCCCGCTGGTGTCCGGCCAGTGGCGGTGCCTGTGGATTGATGTGGAACTGGATGAATCGGCAGAGGCAGGAGAATATCCGGTGAAGCTGGTACTTTCGAAGGACGATGAGACGCTTGGGGAACCGGAGATGATATGTGAGGTCTTAGACGTACCGCTTCCAAAGCTGTCCATTCCTTATACGGAGTGGTTCCACAGTGATTGCCTGGCAGACTATTACGGGGCGGAGGTGTTCTCTGACCAGTGGTGGGAGATTGTAGAGGCGTTCGTGAGGGCAGCGGCAAAGCATAGCTGTAACATGCTTTTGACGCCTGTATTTACGCCGCCACTTGACACGGCCGTCGGAGGGGAACGACGTACCGTACAGCTTGTGGATATTACGGCGAAGGAGGGGATATACAGCTTCGGGTTCGAGAATTTTTGCAGATGGGTACGGATGGCTTCAGACTGCGGGATAGAATATTTTGAGATTTCCCACCTGTTCAGCCAGTGGGGCGCGAAGGCGGCTCCCAAAGTGATGGCGGTTAAGGACGGGAAATACCAGCAGATCTTTGGCTGGGATACGGACTCTGCCGGAGGGGAATATCGGGATTTCCTTCACCAGTTCCTTACTGCGCTTAAGCAGGAATTAAAGGGATTGGGAATCGAAGAGCGAACCTATTTCCATATATCAGACGAGCCGGAGCGGGAGCATATGGAGAGTTTCCGCAGCGCCTGGGAGAGCGTGGCAGAGGATCTGGAAGGCTTCCAGGTGATCGACGCGCTGTCGGATTATGGATTCTACAAGGAGGGCCTGGTGAGACAGCCGGTCTGTGCGGTGAACCATATGGATCCTTTCATCAAGGAACGGCCGGAGCGTCTGTGGGGGTATTACTGTACGGCGCAGTGTGTGGATGTGACAAACCGGTTTATCGTACAGCCGGGACAGAGGACACGTATCTTGGGGGTACAGTTATATAAATATCAATTGGATGGTTTTCTTCACTGGGGATATAATTTCTATAATTCGGAGCATTCGCTCTATCCAATCGATCCGTACCGGTGCACGGATGCCGGCGGAGCATTTCCGTCGGGGGATCCCTTCCTTGTATATCCGGGGGAGGACGGGAAGCCGGAAGGCTCCATGCGCCAGATGCTAATGGACGAGGCGATGACGGATTATTGTGCCTTCAAGGCATTGGAGAAGCTTGTTGGAAGAGAAAAGGTGATGGAGTATATCGACGAAGAGAAGGTTACGTTCGATGAGTATCCGCAGGATGAGGATTATCTGATCAGGCTTCGCGGGAAGGTGAATCAGGCGATTAAGGATGCAAGCCTTTCATAGGCTGGATGTGTTAGGGACTGCGCCGAGGCTTTTACGATCGCGCATGTGTAAAAGCCTCGGCGCAGCCCGCCAGATCATTTATCCGATCAAAACCGCCTTCCCTTCGAATGCGAATCCGTACTTCCGGATCCGCTCCTTATGGATTCCTTTTGCTTCCAGTGCGGCAGAGTATTTCTTGCGTTCAATCTGATCCAGGGCTTCCCGCACCGTATCTGCAAGAGTATCTCCGTCATCCGGGTCATGAACTTTGAATTCCAGGATGATCGCGTCGTCCGCATCCGTAACAGGCTCCAGCAACACGTCATATCTCCCAAATCCGCTTTCACGGTTTGAAGTAATGGTGTAGCGTTCGGCAAGATCCACCATCAGGCCAAGAACAAAACCGTGGTAAAATCTTTCGGGTTCGGCCGTTTCGGAGGGCTGCTTTCCGGTATCGAAATAACTGAAAGTAGCAAGGGCGACCCGGTTCATGTACAGATTCATTGCCTTCTTGTCATCTAGCAACAAAGCCTTAATAAAGTTATTATACGCAGGCGAAAAGTCTAAAAACCAGTCTTCGATCATCAATTCAAACATCAGGGATACTTCCCGGTTGGTGAGTACAAGTTCATAGATTGTCCGGTCCCTTTTATCCTTGGTCAGGCGTTTCACGCGCAGATAACCGCTTGCAAGCAGGAGGCTCCAGACGGCGCTTTCTTTCCGGCCCAGCTGACTGAAGATGATCTGTTCGTCAATCTGTGTGCGAAGTGTCCTGCCCAGCAGAAGGTCCTCCATTACCATCTTGGTATCTGCGCTTCCTTCCTGGATCAGCTTTCCCACCAGGCTGTTGCTGCTGGTATTGGCCCAGTAGGGGGAGAATTTTTCGAATTTCAGATAATTGATAATCGACCAGGGATTATAAATATCTGTTTTACTTCCGAAGGTAAATCCGTCATACCAGCTTCTGACAGCGTCTTTTGCAGACGACAGATGATATTCCTCCAGTGCATCCCATACTTCCTGCTGGGTAAAACCAAAGCAGTCCGCATACAGATCAGAAGTGGTTGTGACTACCGTCAGGTTGTTGAGGTCGGAGAAAATGGATTCCTTGCTGACTCTGGTGATTCCGGTCATGAGGGCTCTTGCAAGGAAAGGATTCGTCTTAAAAGCGGCGTTAAAGAGGTTTCTGATAAAAGAAACCAGTTCGTCCCAGTATCCATGTATATAGGCCTCCTGCATGGGAGTATCGTATTCGTCCAGCAGGATAATGACTTTCCTGCCGTAATAGCGCATCAGATAATCAGATAATACATTCAGGGAGTTGGAGGCGGCAGGATCCGCCATCTCATCAGATATCTCCAGATAGGCTTTTTTCTCCGCATCGTTCAGGCAGTCGGTTTCCAGCAGAAAATCATATTTGTTATACAGATTTTTAATGATCTGACAGATCTTAGTGCGTGTGTTTGAGAAGGATATTTCCTTCACGCTGGCGAAGCTTAGGAAAATGACAGGATAGGTTCCCTGCATTTCTCTGAATTTTTCTTCCTGCCAGATGGACAGGTTCTGGAATAAATCACTTCTCCCCGAATAACGGACAGAGAAAAAACATTTCACCATATCCAGAGTCAGGGTCTTGCCAAAGCGCCTGGGGCGGGTAATCAGAGTTACAGTGTCGTTATTTTCCCACCACTCCTTAATAAACATGGTCTTATCAATATAGAAATTATTGCTTGTAATTACATCTTCAAAGCTTTGATGCCCAATTCCAACAGTTCTTGCCATGGCTGCACCTCCTTATCTGTATCTTAACATTATCCTGCTGAGAATGCCAGAGGTTTTAGGTGTTGCTTATAGCATTTTCTGTTGGAAAGACAATAAAAATGTTCCGCCTGATATTGTCATTGAATCAACCAACTGAAGCTGTTATACTACTCTTAGAAAGATTAAAAGACAGAATGGAGGTATGACCGGCTATGAAAAAGAAGAAGCTTCCGATCGGAATTGAGTTTTTCAAAGATTTTAAGCGGGATGATTTTTACTATGTGGATAAGACGGGCTTTATCCGGGATTTGATAGATACACGGGGCAGTGTTAATCTATTCACACGTCCCCGCAGATTCGGGAAAAGCCTGAATCTGGATATGCTGAAGACCTTTTTTGAGATTGGGACAGACCCTTCTGTATTTGATGGATTAGAGATTTCAAGGGAGACCGCAATCTGTGAACGGTACATGGGAAAGTATCCGGTCATCTCCATCACCCTGAAGGATGTGGAAGGGCTGAAGTTCCAGACCGCTTACGATATGCTGGGGATTGTCATTAGCAGTGCGGCAAGGAATTTTGATTTTCTGCTGGAAAGCAATCGATTGATGCAATATGAAAAGGATCAGCTATTATGCCTGCTGAAAGGTGATTTTGAAAAAGAAGCCTATATCCATAACAGCCTGCGTTTCTTGACAGAATTGCTTCATAAGCACTATGGGATTCCGGCGATCGTCCTGATCGATGAGTATGACGTCCCTTTGGATAAGGCGTATCAGAACGGTTATTATCCGCAGATGGTGGCACTCATACGTTCTTTACTGGGTCAGGTGCTGAAAACGAATAATAGTCTGTACTTTTCTGTTATTACCGGGTGCTTGCGGATCGCTAAGGAGAGTATCTTTACAGGGCTTAATAATTTCAAAGTCAGATCGATATCTGACATACGTTTTGCGGAGTATTTTGGATTTACAGAAGATGACGTCAAAAAGTTGCTTTGTTATTATAATATGGAAGACAAATTCGAAGCATTAAAAGAATGGTATGATGGATATCGTTTTGGGGAAACAGAGATTTACTGTCCATGGGATGTGATTAATCAATGTGATAAATTTCTGGAGACGAAAGATGCTCCCATGGAGGCTCACTGGGAGAACAGCAGCAGCAACGCCATTGTGCAGGATATTCTTGCCACATCATCTGAGACGACCAAAGGTGAGATCGAAGCTCTGATTTCTGGCGAAGCAGTGGAAAAACTTCTGATTCCCGAATTAACTTACACAGATCTTGACAACGAAAATCCCGAAGTACGACAGACTTATCTGTGGAGTGTACTGTATGCAACAGGATATCTGACAGATATCGACAGGCCGCGGGACAAGGTGCACAGGCTTGTGATACCGAACAGGGAAGTGCTTGGGATTTATGAAAATCGGATCCTCTCCTGGTTCAAGTTAAAGATTACGAGTGATACCGCCAAATGGGGACAGTTCTG
This sequence comes from uncultured Dorea sp., assembly GCA_947063855.1. Lineage (GTDB taxonomy): Bacteria > Bacillota > Clostridia > Lachnospirales > Lachnospiraceae > Sporofaciens. Next base: position 22,323 of record CAMSTW010000017.1, on the reverse strand, counting down.
CGAATCAGTAAAATCCGGCGATTATGCGGAAGTACAGCGGTTATTCAATGAATTTTTGTCCTCTTCTATCAGTATCCGCAAGGAAAACTATTATCATGGAATGCTATTGGGGCTTCTCAGGGCAGAAGGCAGCTGGCGTGTCAGATCCAATGCAGAATCAGGGACTGGATATACAGATATTGCACTTGAGATCCCTGTGACAAAGGTAGGCTGTATCATAGAAGTGAAGTACGCAGAGAACGGACAGTATGACCAGGCCTGCGCAGCGGCCATGGAACAGATTGAGACGAATGGATATGCCGAAACCCTCATACAGGATGGAATGCAGACCGTCCATATGTACGGGATCGCCTGTTATAAGAAGAACTGTAAGATTGCATATTGCAAACTCCAGGATTAAGAAACGATTAGCTACGTGAGACTTTCTGGAATTTCCGTATTCCGGATGAATTTAAAATTATTGGATGGCAAATTCAATTAAAATTTAAGAGGAATGATACTATGACCAGAAAAGAAATATTTATGGACGATAAGCTATACGTTCTTTTATTTTATCAGAAATAGAAGAATCATTCTCGATAGAGACAAGTAAAGGAGCAGGATGTGAAAAAAGCCCGATAAGGATAAGTGATTTAACCTTTTCGGGCTTTTTGGTATTTAATGCTTATAGCTTACTTAACGTATTTTTCATCCTGGACTGCCTGTTGCTTGATAGATTCAAACTCATCCGCCCATGTCTGCTCTATTTTTTCGGCAGAAATACTTCTGCCGGAACTTGTATTTTCCTTATATGACAGTTCTAAGCTTTTTACATAGTTCTGAATAGGCAGGCTTTTTCTATAAACTTCAAATTCATATTCCCAATAAGCATCTTCGCTTTCAAATTGGTCAATGACAGCCATTACTTCATCCCTGTTAGTCGCTTCTTCGACTTCCTTTTTTAATTCCTCAATATAACTTTTTACTTCATTGTCTGTTACCTGGAAACCTGCTTGAATGGCCTTGTTATACATAGCTTCGTATTCCATCATATAGGCTTCGGCTTTTGTACGGGCTTCGGTCTCATTTAATCCGTTCATTATATAAAAATCGGTTGCCCGTTGGACGTCTTTCTCTAGTACTACTGCATTTTTACCCTTTGCATATATTTCCGGATTATCAGCATGACTTGTGTTGTTTAATAGTATTCCCCATTCTCTCATCAATGCTGTTTCGGAAGAACCGGCAAAGGAAGATAGTGAAAATGTGCCGACAAAAAGTATCATAATCGCTGATAAAACAACTATATATTTTTTCATAATCTTACCTCCTTAATTTGTTTCAATGAGTTTTCCTGTTACACCAGTTGATTTAGGATATGTAACTGATTGTGTATTGTAGTCAAGAGAGCCTCCATCCCATTTTGAGGCATCAACCCAAAGACTTTCACGTGTCCAACTAGTAAAGCTTGTATTGTTAGAACGGGTGATGGGGCCTAAAGCCACTTGCTTTTATTATACCTAAAGAGAATCAATTTTCAACCATTTGTCCGTAAGAAGCATACAATTGTCCTTAAAAATTGTAAAGGTATTTATATAATCTCTCAGGGCCTGAATATTTGAAAACAGATATTCTTTCTATGACGGCAATGCAGCGTCGGCTTCTTTCAGACAGCCGCCGGCACAGGCGCCGGCGTATCATACGCACTTTCCAAAAATACCTTTGTAGAAGAACTGTACTCAGACGGCGACATCCGGGTATATTTCTTAAACTGCAGTGAGAAATACTGGTATGACGAATAATTCAGGATATTGGCAATCTCTGTAAATGAATACCGGTTCTCCCGGATCATGATCTTGGCCGTATCAATCTTAAGCCGTGAGAAATATTCGATGACCCCGCAGCCTTCGTACTGATGGAACAGATGCTGAAGCTGGGATTTCCCGATCATGTTATCCCGGCAGATATCGGAGACGGTCAGGCGTTCGCGGACATGCTTGTTCAGGTACTGGACGACCTGGCTCATCCGGGTCATATCGCCGTTCTGTGTATTGATCCGGGAAGGAGAGGGCGCAAAGTCTGTATTCTCGCTGGGAGCCAGCCGGCGGAATATATTGATCAGCATAAGCTCAAGAGAGATCTTTATGATCTGCTCGCTTCCAAAGGAGGTCTGGGAATAGCGGTTTAATTTGCAGACCAGCGGATTATTGAGCGGGGTGTAGAAGGTCTTCCTGGTCTCGGCGATCAGCTGGCCCAGGTAGAAATTCTCTGTGTTGTCAATCGTGATGATCTGATCTTCGAAGAAGTTCATGCAGGGAGCGTCACAGCTGAAGGAGATAACAATCAGGTTAGGGGCAACCTTTCCGTCTGCTCTCAGGGCGTGGAACTCGTTGGGTTTGTGGAAGATCATCTCGCCCTTCTTCAGAAAAACGGTGCGTGTGCCGGCCGTAACCTCTATATTTCCGAAATCAACAAACAGAAGTTCCCAGAAGTCGTGGGATTCCCCGTCATACACGAAGTCCTTGGAATATTCAAAATAATGGATGGAATAGATGTCATTGATGGATAATTCTTCTCTTAATGTAATACTTTCATAATCGGTATAGTTCATCATGATGGGGCATATCCTCCTGTGTAAATGGGCCGGGCGGCGCCTGACGGCAGACGGTCTGGAGATATCTGCGGACGCAGTCAGGGCGGCGGTCCGGGTTGCTGTGTCATCAACCTTTAGGTTGATGAATCTGGAACGCATCAAAACATAAGTTTATTTTATCAGAAAATATCAAAAAAGCAATAAGGGATGAATAGTGTGGGCGAGACGAATAAATTTCTATATTACAAGATATAGAAATGACGCCGGGTTTATGGTACAATACAATTTATGGTATAAGTAAGCGGCCGGCAGATTCCCGGCCCGGAGGTATGTTATTGGTTCAGAAGAAAGACAGAGGGGGTAAAGTGTGAGGCTGTTTGACATATTTAAGAAGAAAGGCGACGAGGATACATCCGGAAGAGATGAAAGAATAAGTGATATAAAAGCGCTGGAGATGTACTCGGGTATGCGTGTTGTGGTGGAGACTCCGGAAGAGCAGATGCTTTTTATCGCGAAGCTTGAGGACCTTAAGGGAAGTAAGGCAAGACTGCGGCAATATTCAGATGCGGACACAGAGGAGGATCTGGATCTTCATCAGGCTACGGAGCACATGTTTGTAAAGATCCGGGGGTATAATGAGCGTGAGCGCAAGGCGGTACTCATGGAGGGGATCATCACACCCGGGCAGAAGCATGTATGGGAGATTGATGAACTTAAGGTTACCAGGGTTGAGAATGAGCGCGCTTTCTTTCGTCTGAATACGGATCTTGACGCGGTGATTCTTCCGGTGGCAGAGAGCGATGAAGGACGGCAGGCGTGTAAGCTGCTTAATATCAGTATAGGCGGGGCGGGTATCGGCTCAGAGCATCGCTATTATAAGGGCGACCGGTTTCTGCTCAAGGTCAGTATGCTGGCGGACAGGCCGCCTTCGGTCATGTTCTGCGAGGTGCTGCGTGTGATAGAGAAGAAGGATGCATGGTTTGAGTATGGATGCCAGTTCCTGGAACTTACAGAGGCCGATCAGGAGCAGATTGCGAAGGATATCTCTGTGGTTCAGCGAAAGAGGAGAGAAGGGATGTAATTTTACCGGATATGATGAATTTCCCAATCTTTTCCTTATGTTTTTATTTTTTCCGCCGATATAACTAATACAAACATAATTGTTAATAACTATGATTTTCTTGGCGCGCTGGTATAATACCGTACCAGAACATGAGAAGAGGAAAAGGAGGAAATGCTGTGAAAATCGATGACCTTTATTATCAGAATGTCCAGAATGCAACTGGCTATACTTCTGTGAATACGAACAATACGACAGCGGCGGGAAAGGCTTCTGAGGATCAGAACAAGAATGCCGTAGGCGCTGTGGATAACAAGACATCCCAGACGAATAAGGACCGTGTTGAGTTCAGCAGGGATACCAGAGTAACCGGTAAGATGAGTGATTCCGAGAGAGCCGCGCTGGTGAACAGCCTGAAGGCGGATCTGGATAATCAGATGACCCGGTTCACGAACATGATGACACAGATGTTCCAGAAGCAGGGGATTACCGGCATGACCGCCGGAAGCGACGACATGTGGAGAATGATCGCCAGCGGCAACTTTACGGTAGACGCCCAGACGAAGGCAGACGCCCAGCAGGCGATCTCAGAGGATGGATACTGGGGCGTGAAGCAGACATCCCAGAGAATCTTTGACTTTGCTTATGCACTTGCAGGAGACGATCCGGCCAAGATGAAGGAGATGCAGGCGGCTGTTGAGAAGGGATTTGAGCAGGCGACCAAGTCCTGGGGAAGAGAATTACCGTCTATCGCACAGGAGACCCACAGTGCGATCGGAGATTTGTTCGACAGTTATTATGCGAAGTTCGAGGAAGACTAAGATTATACGGAACGGCAGATTCTGTCAGGCCGGCCTCAGGCAGCGTATATTCATCGGTCTTGCGTACAACCGATAAGATTTACATAATGTACGAAAGAGAAGGGAAACAGAAGGACAGAGATTCTGTTTCCCTTCTGCGTCTATCAGTACGATCTGAAAACCGCACTTGACAAGGGAGGCAGGTGTGTGATAGGATTTTGAGCATAATCAATGACATATATCAGTCAAAAGCGATGACGAAGAGAGTAGGCTTTTTGAGATCTTACAGAGAATTCCCGGGATGCTGAGAGGGATAGGTGGAGAAGAGTTGAAGATGGCTTCCGAGCAGCGCACCGACTATAGGATATCCGGTATATTCTATATAGGCTGCGATGGGTTCGCCCGTTATAGCGAGAGAGTGCAGTTCTTGCACTTGACGAGGTTCTGTCTGTGAGGGCGGGATGAAGCAGAAGTGGTAACACGGCATAGTCCGTCTTCTCGGTATATAATGAGAATATACCGGGAGGACGTTTTTTTATGGAGATTTCTGCACGTCCCGATTTGCAGGATAATCAGCCGCCGATCAATCGATGCAGCCCGTTGCGGCTCATGACTGGGGGCAGATTCCCTGTAGATTGGGACGCACATCCTGCAGAAAGCAGTTTTAGGACAGTCTGCCGGGAGGGTGTTGAGACACAGTATGGATTCGCTGGCATAAAAGAAGGGAGAGAAAGCACATGAGTGAGAAACCAAAGTATTATATAACGACGGCCATAGCCTATACGTCAGGAAAGCCGCATATCGGGAATACCTACGAGATTATCCTGGCAGATGCGATTGCAAGATATAAGAGGAGCCGGGGATATGATGTATTCTTCCAGACCGGAACTGACGAGCATGGCCAGAAGATTGAGCTGAAGGCAGAGGAAGCAGGCATCACCCCCAAGGAATATGTGGACAATGTTGCAGGCGAGATCCGGCGGATCTGGGACCTGATGAATACTTCTTATGACAAGTTCATCCGCACGACGGATGAGGATCACGAGCGGCAGGTTCAGAAGATTTTCAAGAAGCTGTATGACAAGGGCGATATCTATAAGGGATATTATGAGGGAATGTACTGTACGCCCTGCGAGTCCTTCTTTACAGAATCCCAGCTGGTGGACGGCAAGTGCCCGGACTGCGGGCGTGAGGTCCAGCCTGCGAAGGAAGAGGCATATTTCTTCAAGATGAGTAAATACGCGGACCGCCTGATTGAGCATATCAACACGCATCCGGAGTTTATCCAGCCGGTGTCGCGTAAGAATGAGATGATGAACAATTTTCTGCTTCCGGGCCTGCAGGATCTGTGTGTATCCAGAACTTCGTTCAAATGGGGCGTTCCGGTAGACTTCGATCCGAAGCACGTGGTCTATGTGTGGCTGGATGCGCTCACCAACTATATCACCGGGATCGGGTATGAGTGTGACGGCGAGAGTACGGAGCAGTTTAAGAAGGACTGGCCGGCAGACCTGCATCTGATCGGGAAGGATATCATCCGCTTCCATACGATCTACTGGCCGATCTTCCTGATGGCTCTCGATCTTCCGCTTCCGAAGCAGATCTTCGGGCATCCGTGGCTTTTGCAGGGCGACGGCAAGATGAGCAAGTCCAAGGGGAATGTATTATATGCAGACGAGCTGGTGGACTTCTTTGGCGTGGATGCGGTGCGTTATTTTGTGCTTCATGAGATGCCTTTTGAGAATGACGGCGTGATCACCTGGGAGCTGATGGTGGAGCGTATGAATTCCGACCTGGCCAATACGCTGGGGAATCTGGTGAACCGGACGGTCTCCATGACGAATAAGTATTTCGGCGGTGTTGTGACGGATAAGGGAGCGGCCGGAACCGAAGAAGAGCGCAGCGTGGATGCGGATCTGAAAGCAGTCACAGAGAACACGCCGAAGGCGGTAGAGGCGAAGATGAACGACCTGCGGGTTGCGGATGCGATCACGGAGATCTTCACTCTGTTTAAGCGCTGCAACAAGTATATTGATGAGACGCTGCCGTGGGCGCTGGCGAAGGATGAGGCGAAGAAGGACCGTCTGGAAACGGTACTCTACAACCTGCTTGAGAGTATCAGGGCAGGCGCGCTCCTGATCGAGCCCTTTATGCCTGAGACGTCAGAGCGAATTCTTAAGCAGCTGGGAGACGGAAAGGTGACGGAGAAGCCGGAGATCCTGTTCGCCAGACTGGATGTGAACGAGGTGATGAAGAAGGTGGAAGAGCTTCATCCGCAGGTTACAGAGGAAGCGGACGAAAGCGGTGCAGACGGCACAGGGAAAGCAGAAGGAGCCGGCGGCACAGGAGCATGCGGCTGCAAAGAAGGGGCCGCAGATGCAGGTGTCATAGACATAGAAGCCAAGCCGGAGATTACCTTCGAGGATTTTGGTAAGATGCAGTTCCAGGTGGGCGAGATCATAGCCTGTGAGGAAGTGAAGAAGTCCAGGAAGCTGCTCTGCTCCCAGGTGAAGGTCGGCAGTCAGGTGAAGCAGATTGTATCCGGGATCAAGGCGCATTATACGCCGGAAGAGATGGTCGGCAAGAAAGTGATGGTACTTGTGAATCTGAAACCGGCGAAGCTTGCCGGCGTGCTGTCGGAAGGAATGCTTCTGTGTGCGGAGGACGCGGACGGGAAGCTTGCGCTTATGACGCCTGAGAAGCCAATGCCGGCAGGAGCCGAGATCTGCTAATTGGAACTTTTAACGAAAAGAAGGAAGGATATCATATTATGGAGAAGATCAGAATTGGAATTGTGGGCTATGGAAATATCGGAAGGGGCGTGGAGCTTGCCGCTGCCCGCAATGAGGATATGGAGCTTCGTGCGGTCTTTACAAGGCGTGACCCGTCTTCTGTGAAGATTCATACGAAGGACGCGGCGGTGAGGCATATGGACGACATGCTGTCGATGAAGGACGAGATTGACGTCATGGTTCTCTGCGGCGGTTCTGCCACGGACCTGCCGGTGATGGGTCCGCAGATTGCGGCGGATTTTAACACGATCGACAGCTTTGACACCCACGCCAGGATACCGGAATATTTTGGAAATATGGACAAGGCGGCCAGAGCGGGCGGCAAGGTCGGTATCATTTCCGTAGGATGGGATCCGGGAATGTTCTCGCTGAACCGTCTGTACGCAGAGGCGATCCTGCCGCAGGGAAGCACGTATACATTCTGGGGCAGGGGCGTCAGCCAGGGACATTCCGACGCCATCCGCCGGGTGGAAGGCGTGAAGAACGGGATACAGTATACGGTGCCGGTTGCGTCGGCAGTGGAGCGTGTAAGGAGCGGCAGTGCGCCGGAGCTTACCACAAGGGAGAAGCATCTGCGGGAATGTTATGTGGTTCCGGAAGAAGGCGCCGATCTGCAGGCGATCGAGAACGCCATCAAGACGATGCCGAATTATTTTGATGAATATGACACGACGGTGACATTTATCACGGAGGAAGAGCTGAAGGCCGGACATGGCAGGATGCCTCACGGCGGGTTTGTGATCCGCAGTGGCGAGTCGGGAACGGAGGGAAACCGCCACGTTATCGAGTATTCTCTGAAGCTGGATTCCAACCCGGAATTCACTGCAAGTGTGCTGATCTGTTACGCAAGGGCGGCGTACCGTCTGGCGAAGGCCGGTGAGAGCGGGGCGAGGACCGTATTTGATATTGCGCCGGGGCTGCTGTCCGCGAAGACGCCGGAAGAACTGAGGGCAGGATTATTATGATTTTTGATACACATGCCCATTACGATGATGAGCAGTTTGATGAGGACAGAAGGGAACTGCTTCATTCCATGGCGGAGAACGGCGTGGGGAGGATTGTGAATGTCAGCGCATCCTATGCATCGTGCGCACGGGTAGTTGATATGGTGCAGGAATATCCCTTCATGTATGCCGCGGTGGGGATCCATCCGGACGAGGTCGGAGATCTGAATGAAGAGACCTTTGCCCGGATGAAGGAATTGTTCCTGAGGGACAAGGTGGTTGCGGTAGGAGAGATTGGCCTGGATTATTATTGGGATAATGAATCGCATGCGATACAGAAGAAGTGGTTTATAAGGCAGCTTGAGCTGGCAAGAGAGCTTGCGCTCCCGGTACTGATCCACAGCCGGGAGGCGGCTGCCGATACCATGGATATCATGAAGGAGTATGGAGGAGGGCTTAAGGGTGTGATTCACTGCTATTCCTATTCCAGGGAGATGGCGAAGGAATATGTGAAGATGGGCTTCTATATCGGAGTCGGCGGAGTGGTGACATTCAAGAACGCACGGAAGCTCAAGGAAACAGTGGAGGAAATTCCATTGGAAGCTATCGTTCTTGAGACGGACTGTCCTTATCTTGCTCCGGTACCGTTTAGAGGAAAACGGAATCATTCGGCCTACATCAGGTATGTGGCGGAAGAGATAGCCGGCCTTAAGGGCCTTACTTATGAGAAAGTCGTGGCACAGACAGAGATGAATGCAGAAAAGCTGTATGGAATCGTGCGTTAGGTACGGTTCCATACAGCTTTTTCGTGTCATAATTCGATCTTTGTCACTATCTCGCCGTCTCCGTTGCATAATATGGTGTCGTACACGATCCCCCGGCTGTAATGCAGCCTGGTCCGGTAGAGTTCCAGTTCGTAATAAGGATTGGGCCGGCCGCCGTTGAGACGCTGGTGGTTGGTTACGATCTCTTTGACCAGAGCTTCCCGGTCGACGGGAAGCAGCGTGTGGATCACCACGGTAATCTTGTGTTCTGTAAGGTTCGGCGCAGACATGACTGTGGAATGAAGGATCTCATAGGATTTGCGTTCTTCTGCGCAGACGACTGCCAGCAGAAGTAACACAAGAATGACCGGCAGCAATAAGAGCTTTTTTTTCTTCATGATAGGGTACCTCCGTTTAAGTAATGTTTGTGCTGTATTACATGTTCTGCCATATTAGTTCCATAGATGCGTGCAGTGTCAAAATGAAACCGTGCATCTAATTACAGTGTAAGTTATTACATCTATTTTTTCAATAAAAATGTGGGTATACTAGTCCTAAAGAGATAGTATGGAGCAGGATATGAGTAAGATAGTGATTGAATTGGAACGGGTACTGGCTGAAAAGGGAGTAAGCAAGACGAATCTTTGCTATAGATGCAGGTTACAGCGTACACAGTTGAATAATTATTGTAAGAATAAGGTGGTCCGTGTGGATCTGCATACTCTGGCGAAGATCTGCGACTGCCTGAATTGCGATGTGAATGATATATTGAAGCTTGAAGACGAGGAAGGGCAGAACGGACAGGAACCGGCGGACGAGTAGGAGGTTTGGGGAGACGGAGGATACCGGGCCGGGCGAAGAGATGGTTTGATGGAGCGGGAAGCGCCGTGAGTATATAGGGAAATAAAATAGTACAGAGATCTGTCGGGCGGCGGACCTCTGTTTTTTTTCACAGACCGTGTATAAATCGTAGAAATTGTATAAAAAATATGAAAAATATAGTTTCTATATCGCAATTATGTGGTAACATAGAAGAGGAGAAATACACTGAGATATTATAAGTGAGGAAAGACAGATGGGAAAAGTAATTTTTTTAGCTATTGACAACACGCTTCGCGACTTTGACGGTACGATTCCCGCGTCTGGAATAGAGGCAATTCGAATAGCCCAGAGGAATGGGCATGAGGTGGTACTCAATACAGGCCGGACATATTTCCGGATAGGAGAGCAGGTCATGAATATCGGCTTTGACGGTGTGATTGCGAATTCGGGCGGATATGTGGAGTACAGGGGTGAACATATCGCGCACAGATCCTTTACGCAGCTTGCATTTATAGAATTGATGAAGGATCTTCTGGAATGTCAGTGCATCGTGGAGATGGAGAACAGTACGGCGGGCTACATACTGAGGGAGAGCCGGGAGGCTTACCGTGAGATCGGTGAACGTGTGCGCCAGAGTATGAACCTTGGGGAGGATGAGATGACTGGTCCCATATCTGTGGAATCGCTGCTGGATGTACCGGAAGTCCAGAAGCTGATTGTGTTCAGTAATCATGCGTCAAGGGAGGCGATTCTGGCCAAATGGGGATATTCTTTTCATATCATGAACCTTGCGGTTCCGTATATTGAGAGATGGGCGGGAACGATCACGCCGAATTATGTTACCAAGGCGGAAGGAATCCGTCTGATTCTTAAGGAGCGGGACGGGGGAAGAGAGGACGCGGTTGCGGTCGGAGATAATGACTGCGATATCGAGATGGTCCGGTATGCGGGAACGGGGATCGCCATGGGCAACGGTTCTGAGAATATTAAGGCGGCGGCAGATTATGTGACCGCGCCGCTTAAGGAGGACGGCCTGTGGAAGGCGTTCGATCATCTGGGGCTTCTGAAATAGAATCTGTCAAGGCGGCAGAGGATTTTGCTGTTGTAGAAAAACAACAGATATGCATCCAAAATTTTGTTAAATATTTTTTAGAACTACCTCTTCCCTTTCTTTCAAGTTTAGTGTATGATAATACATGCCCTATATATTGTGCGAATCGACAATGTAGTAACAATATTTTGTGTGTGAAAGTGAGGATGTGTAATGGGGAGCGATATAAGGACGAATGTAATTAAGCGTAACGGGGAAGAGGTTCTCTTTGATCTGTCGAAGATTGTGAATGCGGTGAGGGCCGCGAACTGTGAGGTGGATAAGATCCATCAGATGAATGATTATCAGATTATGGCGGTTGCGGATAACATCGCGGCACAGGTAGGGGAGCTGCTTCATGCGGTGAATGTGGAAGATATCCAGGATATGGTCGAGCGCGGCATTATGGAGATGAGAGGCTATGAGGTGGCGCAGAAGTATGTGCGTTATCGTTATAAGAGAGAGCTGAAGCGCAAGTCCAACACGACGGATAATGGTATCCTGTCCCTGATTGAGAATATCAACGAAGAGGTTACACAGGAGAATTCCAACAAGAATCCGGTGATTAATTCGACCCAGCGCGACTATATGGCAGGCGAGGTCAGCAAGGATCTGTCGAAGCGGGTGCTGCTTCCGGCAGATATTGTGAATGCACATGAGGAGGGGATCATTCACTTCCATGATTCAGACTATTTTGCCCAGAAGGAGCATAACTGCGACCTGATTAATCTGGAAGATATGCTGCAGAACGGTACGGTGATCAGTGAGACTCTGATTGAGAAGCCCCACAGCTTCTTTACGGCCTGTAATGTGACGACGCAGATTGTGGCGCAGGTGGCGAGCAACCAGTACGGCGGCCAGTCATTTACGCTGGCACACCTGGCGCCGTTTGTAGATATCAGCAGGCAGAAGCTGCGTAAGACCGTGATCGCAGAACGCGAGGAATGCGGCGAGAGCATGGATGAGGAGATCATCAGCAGGGTGACGGAGCGCAGGCTCAGGGAAGAGGTCAAGAGCGGGATTCAGACGATTCAGTATCAGCTTATCACGCTGATGACATGTAACGGCCAGGCGCCGTTTGTGACGATCTTCATGTATCTGGATGAAGTCGGGGAAGGACAGATCAGGGATGATCTGGCATTGATTATAGAAGAGGTTCTGATACAGCGGATGCAGGGCGTGAAGAACGAGAAGGGCGTGTGGATCACGCCGGCGTTCCCCAAGCTCATCTATGTACTGGATGAGGATAATGTCCGCAAGGGGACGCCGTACTGGCATCTGACAGAGCTGGCGGCGGAGTGTACGGCGAAGCGGATGGTTCCGGACTATATCTCCGCGAAGGTCATGAAGGAGCTTAAGCAGGGAGACGTCTATCCGTGTATGGGCTGCCGCTCTTTCCTGACGGTGGAGGATTCCCAGAGGAATGAGGACGGAAGCCATAAGTTCTACGGGCGTTTCAACCAGGGAGTTGTGACCATCAATCTGGTGGACGTGGCGTGCTCTTGTGAGGGCGATATGGATAAGTTCTGGGAGATTCTGGACGAGCGTCTGGAACTGTGCCATAAGGGGCTTCGCTGCAGACACGAGCGTCTGCTTGGAACGGTGTCTGATGTGGCGCCGATCCTGTGGCAGTACGGCGCCCTTGCAAGGCTTAAGAAGGGGGAAGTGATCGACGAACTTCTGTATAATGGCTATTCGACGATTTCCCTTGGTTATGCGGGGCTCTATGAGATGTGTATGCGGATGCTTGGGAAGTCTCATACAGACCCGGAGGCAAGGCCGTTCGCACTTGCGGTTATGCAGAGGCTGAACGATAAGTGCAAGGAGTGGAGAGAGGCGGAGCATATCAGCTATTCCGTATATGGGACGCCGATGGAGTCCACGACCTATAAGTTTGCCAAGTGCCTTCAGAAGAGATTCGGCATCATCGAAGGCGTGACGGATAAGAATTATATCACCAACAGCTACCATGTGCATGTGTCTGAGGAGATTGACGCGTTCAAGAAGCTGAAGTTTGAGGCGGATTTCCAGAAGCTGTCCCCGGGCGGTGCGATCAGTTATATCGAGGTGCCGAACATGCAGAATAATATTCCGGCTGTTCTGGCGGTGATGCAGTTCATCTATGATAATATCATGTATGCAGAGCTGAACACCAAGAGCGATTTCTGCGAATGCTGTGGTTACGACGGTGAGATTGCCATCAGGGAAGACGAGACAGGGAAGCTGATCTGGGAGTGTCCGAATTGTAACAACCAGGATCAGGATAAGATGTTCGTGGCGCGCAGGACCTGCGGCTATATCGGTACGCAGTTCTGGAATCAGGGACGTACTCAGGAGATCAAAGACCGGGTATTGCACCTGTAGGCCGGCTGTTCCGGCGGCCGGGAGGCATGGCAGACTGCAGGCGGTCCTGCCTTGCAGCAGGAGATGTCACAGCGGCCGGGGAGATTGCAGACGGGTCTTGCCTTGCGGCGGGCGATGTCATTGCAGGCCGTTTGGAGCTGCGGAGGCAGACGGTCTTGTCCGGCGGTGTGTGAAGTGTAGGAGAGAAGTATGCATTATGGAAATATAAAAGAATGTGATATAGCAGACGGCCCGGGTGTCCGGGTCAGTCTGTTTGTGTCCGGATGCAGGCACCATTGTAAGGGGTGTTTTAATCCGGAGACGTGGGATTTTAAATACGGGAAGCCGTATACCAGGGAGACGGAGGAAGAGATCTTAAGACTGCTTGCACCGGATTATATCCAGGGACTTACGCTGCTTGGGGGAGAACCCTTCGAGCCGGAGAACCAGGGAGTGCTGACCGCGCTTCTTAAGCGGGTAAGGGCGGTGTATCCCCAGAAGGATATCTGGTGTTATACGGGCTATCTGTATGATGTGGATTTGGCCGGCGGAGGTAAGGTCCATACAGAGGTGACGGACGAGATGTTGTCTTATATAGATGTGCTTGTGGATGGAGAGTTTGTGGAGGAACTTAAGGATGTGACCCTGGTATTTCGCGGGAGCAGTAACCAGAGGATCTTAAGACTCAGGGAAGCGGAGACCCGGTAACAGAAGTATAGGAAGGAGAGATGAGATTATGAGAATTGCAGTGACGTATGAGAATGGTCAGGTGTTCCAGCATTTTGGACATTCTGAGCAGTTCAAGGTATATGATGTGGAAGACGGGAAGGTAGTGAAGAGTGAAGTGGTCGGAACGGACGGGCAGGGCCACGGCGCGCTTGCAGGACTGCTTAAGCAGGGCAATGTGGATGTATTGATCTGCGGCGGCATCGGCGGCGGTGCGCGAGGTGCGCTGGCAGAAGCGGGGATTTCCCTGTTCCCGGGCGCACAGGGAGATGCGGATGCGCAGGTAGAGGCCTATCTTGCCGGTAAGCTTGACTATGATCCGGATACGGTGTGCAGCCATCACGAGCATGGACACGGTGAGGGCGGATGCGGTCATCATTGCGGGTAGAATCATTCCCGTCTGTGCCGGTTGCTAATCCATTTCTGGTGCACAGAAAGTTTAAATCTATAATTTTTAGGAGCGGGTTGTTTGGAAATGTCAGATTTCTAAACAACCCTTTTGAACTTGTAACCTTAATTGTGGGATGGATGGATTTTTTTGAAATGGTAAAAATAAAATATAGAATAAATTGATATATAGCAAGACTGATGATAAAATATAAGTAGCCTTGAAGTTTGGCAAATATCTGGGCAGGCGGAGAAAGGAGACGGTATGGAAGATTATATGACAGATAAACAGTTTAAAACAATTTTAGAGATGGTTGATATGATATTAGATGGATGTAAGGATTTGGATGAGGCAAAAGAAAAGGTGCAAAGGTTGATTGAGAATCAAAAAAGTAACCCGAAAGAGTGATATGGAGTTATATAATAAGATTGACAAATAGCGGAAGAAGGATTAGAGAATAGCACATGGAAAGCAAGAGAGAAATAATACAAAGAAACAAGGAGATAACAAGGAGAGCGGCTCCTGTCACCGCTCTCTGTTATTTTGTCACGCTTTATTCGATCCGGGCATGAACAAGCAGGTCTTCCCGGCGTGCCGCAATGGACGCTCCCGGCACGGAGAAGGATGGCATCCCGTCGCTGCCCCAGAATACCTTGCCCACATAGGCGTGCCGTCCGGCGTCATAAAGGGGCTGGTAATCGCCTTCGCCCAGATACCGCTCTTCCTGTCGCCCGTGGTATATGATCAGATCCTCGCTGCCGTCCGTCGACTTCGTGAAGCTGTTGTGGCCGGGGCCATAATATCCGGTGACAGGACTGCTCTGGAATACGGGATAGGGACATTTGGTCCATGAAGCCGCGTCAAGCAGGTCGGCGTCTTCATCGGCATACAGAAGGCCCAGGCAGTATAATGCGTCGGTTCCGCTGGCGGAGAAGGTCAGGAAGACCCTGGAGCCATGCCTGATAACGGCAGGCCCTTCGTTGACCGGGAAACCGTGCAGTTCCCAGTTGTATTCCGGATGCGTCAGACGTACGGCCGGGGTGCAGATGGTCCACGGATCAGACAACCCGGCGATGAAGATATCGGAGATGTTGTTGGTCTTCTGCGCCCACAGAAGGTAATCTCTTCCGTTGTGGTTAAGATATGTGTGATCCAGTGAGAAATCGGTGAATGCGATATCGCCGTCCACCGTGGTGCGGACAGGCCCTTTCTCTGTCCAGGAATCCAGCATAGGATCGTCCCCGTCACATGCAAGGCAGTGCGGGCGGATGCGCCAGGAGGATTCGTCTGAGATCGTTGTAGTATAATAGACGTACCATCCCCCGTGGATATAGTGGAGTTCCGGGGCCCACAGATGGGGACTCATGGTGCCGCCGTTGACGGGTCCTCGTTCATAGATGATCTTCTCCGTATATCTGCCGGAATTGTCCGTCAGGTCTTCGAGCGTATCTGCGCACCGGAGGATCAGATACAGATACTGATACCTTCCGTCCAGATTGTGGCCTGCGTCGGTGTGGGAAGCGATGAAGTAATATTTCCCGTTGGCGTGACGACAGATGTATGGATCGGCCCGGTGGCTGATGAGCGGCGAAGCGTAAGCAGGTTCCTGGATCTGTCCCTTTTGTCCGTCCCATGTGACCGGCCGCGTCTCCCACATCCCGTTGGTATAGAAAACCGTGATCCTCTGTGGAAGAGGGGCGTCCGGGGCAGAGATACGGACATCTTCGACCGCGGACAAGAAGACCGGTTCCGGAGCGCCGTATCTTTCCTGGAGTGTAAGAAGGGTGTCCGAAGATACCGCACAGCCGTGCGGATCGTGTTCCTGCAGTTCGGATGTAAGCGGCAGCACGTCCTGGGGAAGGAGGATCGCATTGCCCCCGTTCAGCGCGAACCAGTCATGGCGGTTATAGCTGTATTCAAGATAATATTGATTCCTGGCGGGGGATTCCCACGTTACCGTGTGGGAGCGGATGAAGGCAGTCTCCCGCCTGGTCAGGCAGTCTGCCTCTGAAAGCTTAAGCATCTGTAATGATTCCATAGTTGTTCCCTGACATCTATATTAAGAAATTTCTGGAAAATTGAGCGATATTATCGTAACATAGAATGAGAATATTGACAAGTAGGAAAGAAATATCTTAAGATTATAATATTGATGGTCGGATGGAAAATATCGAAGAGAGGGGAGCTATATGGCTACGATAAAGGAGATTGCCAGGGCGTGCAACGTATCGGTGGCGACTGTATCGAACATACTGAACCATAAGCCGGGGGCAAGCGACGAGACGCGCAAGATGGTGATGAAGAAGATCAAGGAGCTGAATTATACGCCGAATACGGTGGCGCGGAATCTGAAGACGAAGAACTCCAGGAGCATCGGAGTTATTGTGGAGGACATGACGATATTCAGTATCCCGGATATTGTAGACGGGATCACGGAGCATTGTGAAGAGAAGAAATACCAGATTCTGCTGATTAATCTGAGATTATTCAAGAAGTATGACGATGCGTATTATCACAGGGATGATTACTATGGACTGGTGCAAGATGAGATATGGAAATTAATCGCCAAGCAGGTGGAAGGGATTATCTATGTGGCGGCACATGAGCGGACAATCCGGTGTATTCCGGAGGATCTCCCGATTCCGGCGGTGATGGCGTATGGGTATACGGACAGCGGCAAGATTCCGTCTGTGGTGGTAAATGATGAAGACGGCGCATACCAGATCACAAAGCACATCATTGACCAGGGGCATCAGAGGATCGGCGTCATAACCGGCAAGAGCGACAGCGCCCATGCGCAGGAGCGGCTTGTGGGATATCAGAGGGCGCTGTATGAGAACGGGATCTTATATAATCCATCGGTAGTCTGTACCGGGGACTGGACCAGAATCAGCGGTTACCACTGTACGGACCGGCTTCTTGGACAGGGTGTGACGGCAATCTTCTGTATGAACGACCTGATGGCGGGGGGCGTCTACGACCGGCTGGAGGAGTTAAAGCTTGTGCCGGGCGAGGATATCTCGGTGGCGGGCTATGATAACCGGGAACTGTCGGGGTATTATAAGCCTCCGTTGTCAACCATAATGCTGCCTCTGCATGATATCGGGTATGAGGCGAGCGAAGTGATGCTGAAGATGCTGGAGGACGGCAGGAATATCAGCCCGATCCACCGGGTGAGCTGCTATCCGCTGATCCGCAGGTCTGTGAAGAACATAGGCCGGCAGGTCTGACATAAAATTGACGAAAACGGAGGCAAAAGATACCCTTAAAGAAGGAAAAAGAGAATGAAAATAAAAAAATTTGAGCGTTTTGATGCCATGAAAAGGTGTTGAAACGCTTATTTTATGCGCTTATTGTGCAAGATGCACAATATTAAACGATTAATTTCTACTTGCAATTGTGCAGATGAAGTGGTATAACTGAATTAGCAACAAGATAAAGCAATATAATATGGAAAATGGAAAAGAAAAAGAAATAAATATGGAAAGGAAATACATTTATTTAAGAAAAACCAGGAAAAAGAGCGCAAATCGAGTTAAACGATTAATAACTTTGTAACAGGATATGAAGATATGAAAGAGATAAAATTAGAAAAAGATTCTTTAAAAACAATCCCCCTGCGGCAGATCAGGATACACGACAGGTTCTGGAACCGGTATATCCGGCTGGTGAAGGATGTCCTGATTCCATACCAGTGGGAGATTCTGAATGACCGGATTGAAGGGGCAGAGATGAGCCACTGCATCCAGAATTACAGGATTGCGGCGGGTGAGGCCGACGGGGACTTTGAAGGAGCAGTGTTCCAGGACACAGATGCGGCGAAGTGGCTGGAAGCTGTAGCGTATGTACTGGAGATTTCGCCGGACAAGGATTTAGAGCGCCTTGCAGATAAAACGATTAAGTTGATTGGCCGGGCGCAGTGTGAAGACGGTTACCTGAATACATATTTTACAATCAAGGCGCCCGGGCTTCGGTGGACGAACCTGAAGGAAGGCCACGAGCTGTATACGGCGGGACATATGATCGAGGCTGCGGTCGCTTATTACGAAGCGACCGGGAAGACGGAGTTTTTGCACATCGTGGAGCGCTTTGCAGACCTGATCTGTCAGATTTTCGGGCCGGAGGACGGACAGTGTCACGGATATCCCGGGCATCAGGAGATAGAACTGGCGCTGATTCGTCTGTACCGTGCGACGGGGAAGAAGAGATATGCAGAGCTTGCAAAATATTTTATAGACCAGAGAGGGACAGGAGAGAATTATTTCCTCGAAGAAGAGAAGAAGGATACTTACAGACAGATCTTTCCGGAATTTGCCGGTTACGATACGAAGTATTCCCAGTCCCATCTTCCGGTGAGAGAGCAGACGACGGCGGAGGGTCATGCGGTCCGGGCGGTATATATGTATTGTGCCATGGCTGATCTGGCGCAGCTTAACCAGGATAGGGGGCTTTTGCGTGCATGCGGGACGCTCTGGGAAGACATGGTAAGGCGGCGGATGTATATAACCGGGGGCATCGGATCCTCCGGAATACTTGAGAGGTTTACGACGGATTATGATCTTCCCAATAATTGTAATTATTCAGAGACCTGCGCTTCTATCGGGCTTGCTCTTTTCGGAAGAAGGATGGCTCAGATTACAAAGGATGCATCGTATATGGATGTAGTGGAGCGTGCGCTTTATAACACGGTTTTATCCGGGATTGCCATGGACGGGAAGAGCTTCTTCTATGTGAATCCGCTGGAAGTGTGGCCGGACAACTGTATGGAGCGGACATCCAAGGAGCATATAAAGCCGGTGCGGCAGACCTGGTTCGGCGTAGCGTGCTGTCCGCCGAATATTGCGAGGACGCTGGCGTCTATGGGACAGTACATGTACTTTGCGGATGAAGATACCCTGTATGTGAATCTGTATATCTCCAGCAGCATGTCGTTTGAGCTGGCGGGGGATGAGACGGAGGTTGAGATGGAGAGTGATCTTACGAATACGGGGCGTGTTAAGATCAGGATGACCAGAAGGGAAGGAGCCGAAGCCTGCGGGCTGGCGCTTCGGATCCCGGATTATGTAAGAGAGTATTCGGTGCGGCTGGATGGCGAGACTGCAGGTGATACGGCAGAACCAGAGGAAGCACGGACTGCCGGAAATGCTCCGGGATTGGTTAAGGGGTATCTTTATATAGAAGGAATCCGGAAGGCAGAGACCGAGATAGAAATAGATTTCCATGTACCGCCAAGATTCGTAAGAGCGAATCCAAAGGTTAGAGAGGACGCCGGAAAACTGGCTCTTATGAAGGGCCCTCTGGTGTACTGTCTGGAAGAGACGGATAACGGCGGGAATCTTCCGGCTATATTCGTAAGTGCGGGCCAGGAACTGGAAGAACAGTACGAGGAAGAACTGCTTGGCGGCGTCACGACCATATCTTTTAAGGGCAAGAGGCTGACAGAAGACGCCTGGGAGGACGGTGCGCTGTATGCGGAGCGCAGGGCGGCCTTTGAGGATACCAGGCTTAAGGCAGTACCGTATCATTGCTGGAATAACAGGGGACCGGGAGAGATGCTGGTCTGGATGAAAGAGTTGTTTCCGGTATGAACCGGCGGACATTCTAAGAGAGTCTTGCAGGGATATCTCCCTGAAAGAATAAAAAAGTTCAAAGAAAAAAGGAGGACACAACATGAAAAAGAAACTGGTAGCGGCATTATTATGTGTTGCAATGACGGCGTCTATGCTGCTTGGCTGCAGCGCCGGAAGCGAGGGCGGCGGATCGGATGATTCCGCCGGAAGCGGATCGGCAGGGAAGAATGAGATGGAGGTAGAAGGAGACGCCACAGAGATTGAGGTGTGGACATTCATCGAGCTTCATCAGCAGTTCTACACAGACATGGCCGAGAAGTGGAATGAAGAGAATCCGGACAAGAAGGTAAAACTGGTCTTAAGCAATATGGCTTATGACGACATGCACAACAAGCTGTCACTTGCGCTGGAATCCGGCGAAGGCGCTCCGGATGTTGTAGATATCGAGCTTGGTAAGTTCCCGGCGTTCATGACGGGAGAGATTGGCCTTAGAGATCTGAAGCCGGAGATTGAGCCGTATCTGGACAACATCATCGAATCCAGACTGGAGATCTATGGAAAAGACGGCGCTTACTATGGATTCCCGACACACGTAGGCGCGATGGTTGCCTTCTATAACACAGAGGCTCTGGAGGCTGGAGATGTGGATTATACGACGATCAAGACATGGGATGATTTCAAAGAAGCGGGCGTGAAGTACCATGAAAAGACCGGCAAGTATTTCGCATGTGTGGAGACGACGGCACAGTGGATGATCAACCTGATGTTAAGACAGAAGGATGGAGATTATCTGGATGCCGACGGCAATATCGACATCACCAACGACAAGATGGTAGAGGTTCTTGAGTACATCAAGGGCATGCAGGAGACAGGCGCGTTCGAGACAGTACCGGGTGGACAGCCGGACAATGAGGAAGCATATCCTTCCTATAATAACGGAGATTATGCAGTACAGATCATGCCTTTCTGGCAGACGTCCAGATTCACGAACTATATGACGGATCTTTCCGGCAAAGTAGCGATCGCACCGACGCCGGTATGGAACGAAGGCGACGAAGTGAAGTCGATCGGTGGCGGCGGAACCGGTACGGCAGTAGTTGCCGACAGCGAAAATGCGGATCTTGCGGCGGAAGTATTTGCGTATATCAAGCTGTCTGAGGGCGCGAACGAGGAAGTGTGGAACGTATTAGGATTTGACCCGGTTAACACGGCGGTATGGACAGATACAGAGCTGACACAGAATCCGGATAACCAGTTTGTAAAATTCTTCAATACTTATCCGTTTGATACATTGCTGGAGATCCAGGATGGTATCATGGCGCTTGAGTCACTGACAAGCGAGAAGTTCCCGTCCATCAACAATGAGTTCTGTAACGTAACGCTTAATAACATCTATGAAAATGGAATGGATGTAAAGGAAGCGCTTGAGGAGTCACAGGAGACGTTGAAGAACGAGTTCGGCGAGTAATCCTAAGCCGCGGCGTAATATGAGTCGGGTATAGTATTGCAAAGCCTCCGTTTCATTGCAATGAGTGAGCCATTTGCTGCAGGGAACCAACAGTTCTTAAGCTGCAGTGAATGGCGTTTGTTTCAGGAAAGAGATGAAGTGTATGAAGAAATTATTCTATTCACAGAAGTTGGCCCCTTATGTATTCGTTCTTCCGTTTGCGTTGACAGTAGTGATCTTCTGGCTGTTTCCCATTGGAAACGGCGTATTGTTAAGCTTCCAGGATGTTTTGAAGGATGAATGGGTCGGACTGGGGAATTATCAGAGATTGTTATCAGATAAGATATTTTTAAAGGCGGTATATAACAGCGCAAAGTATATGGTTGGAACACTTGTGCTGCTGATACCGTTTCCTATGCTGTTTGCGACATTGCTTAACAGTAAGCTGATGAAGAAGCCGGGATTGTTCAAATCCATCTATTTTGTACCGGCGCTTACGTCAGTCGTTGTGGCAGGTACGATCTTCCGGCTGATGTTCGGCGAGATGGAGACGTCTCTGGCGAATCAGATAATCGCAGCCTTCGGCATGTCGCCGATCAAGTGGCTCAAAGGCGAGTGGACCAGTTATTTTGCATTGCTACTTCTGGCATGTTGGAGGTGGACGGGAGTGAATATCCTGTATTTCCTGGCGGGACTGCAGAGTATCTCCACGGATATCTATGAAGCGGCCTCCATCGACGGGGCGAGTAAGTGGCAGCAGTTTGTGAAGATATCCTTCCCGCTTGTAAAGCCGACGACGGTATATGTACTGACCATCAGTATCTATGCGGGTCTGTCCATGTTCACCGAGAGCTACATGTTATGGAAAGGAAATAACTCTCCGCAGAATATTGGCCTTACCATCGTAGGATACCTGTACCGGCAGGGGATTGAGAAGCGCGCGATGGGTTATGCCTGTGCCGTAGGCCTGATCCTTCTGCTTATCGTTATGGCGGTCAATCTGGT
>CAMSTW010000016.1 GCA_947063855.1 uncultured Dorea sp. | reverse complement strand
TATTCCGGGTCGGATATTACAGAAGCGGGGGGTTCTGTCTACTTTAACAAGGATTTTCAGGCGTGCGGCAGGGAAGACTGTCAGTATCATCTGGACATTTCTTCTGTTTCAGAAGAGGCAGGACTTACGACCTATGACATTGCCATCTACTCGAATGATGACACCGAATGCATCTACAGCCTGCAGGCAGCCGCTTACCGGCAGTATACGCCTTAGTAATATCGTACCATATAAAGACATCACAGCATCTATTGTTGAATGCACATTTACAGAGAGGACATTTTTCTTATTATGAAAAAACCTTCATTTCCCGTAACAAATATAGGATCTGTGTCACTGCTCATGACCTTTATCGTCCTGTGCCTGGTGACATTTTCCACATTATCATTATCCGGCTCTGTCAGTGAATATCATTACAGCCAGAAGCTAGCAAAGCATAATCAGGATTATTATGAGGCGTCGAATACGGCTCTGCGGACCCTTCAGGAGATTGACACGATCCTGCATGACGCATACACTGAGAACCGGGACAGCTATTATTCCAGCGCTGACCGGGAACTTGCGCGCCTGGAATCCGTCACTGCGGATTTTTCAAAAGAGATTCCCACCGTAGCCTATGAAGTACCGGTGACCAGTAAGCAGTCTCTCAAGGTTGTCCTGTCACTGAATAAGCCCGGACAGATGCGGCAAGGGTACTATAAGATCACGACATGGAAGGAGATCGCTTCTTCCGAGTGGAACGGAGACGATAGTCTTAACCTGTTTAAACCATAAAAGAATATAAGGGAGATTGAACTATGAACACGAAAGAACTGCTTCAGAAAGCGATTGACAACAACGCTTCTGATATCTTCATTATAGCCGGCCTTCCGGCGTCCATGCGGATGAATAACACCATGGGCGTGGAGACCGGAGAACGGCTGCTGCCTGACGACACACTTGAGATCATCGAAGATATCTACAAGATGGCCGGGAACCGTTCCATGGATATATTGACCGAGACCGGCGACGACGACTTCTCATTTGCCATCCCGGGCATGTCCCGTTTCCGCGTCAATGCCTACAAGCAGAGAGGTTCTCTGTCTGCGGTTATCCGTATCATTACCTTTAACCTGCCGGAACCAGGATCCCTTGGCATTCCCGAGAATATTATGTCGCTGGCACGTTTCTCCAAGGGTCTGGTACTGGTAACCGGTCCTGCCGGGAGCGGCAAGTCCACTACGCTTGCCTGTATGATTGACGATATCAACCAGAATTTTGAGAAGCATATCATCACACTGGAGGACCCCTTAGAATTCCTCCATCAGCACAAGAAGAGTATCGTCAGCCAGCGTGAGATCAACGTGGATACCGAGAGCTATGTGACCGCCCTGCGTGCGTCGCTGCGGCAGAGCCCTGATGTAATCCTCCTTGGTGAGATGCGTGATTATGAGACGATCCAGGTAGCCATGACTGCTGCCGAGACCGGACATCTGATTTTCTCAACCCTGCACACCATAGGGAGCGCGAATACCATCGACCGGATCATCGACGTATTCCCTCCCAGCCAGCAGCGTCAGATCGCTGTACAATTGTCCATGGTCCTTCAGGCAGTCGTGTCACAGCAGCTGGTTCCTACGGTTAACGGAACTATGGCGCCTGCATTCGAGCTTATGACGGTCACGCCGGCTATTCGGAATATGATCCGTGATAACAAGATTCCGCAGATCGAAGGGATTGTGTATTCGTCCTCCAGTCAGGATATGTTCTCCATGGACGCCAGTCTGGCAAAGCTCTATCAAAACGGGACGATTACGCGGGATACCGCTCTGGCTTATGCGACGAACCCGGATATGCTGGGTAAGAAGCTGCGTTAAACGGCACCCGAAACATACTTATACAAAAAGGCCAACCGTTACATGGAAGGCGGATTTCATCCACGTAACGGTTGGCCTTTTAAAATTTCAACAGCTAAATATTATACAGATATTCATCTATAAACACAATCGCAGCCCCCGCGGCCGTAGACTCCACCTTGTACTTGCAGGACAGCAGATACTCCGCGGCGTCCTCTCCAAAGGGATTCAGCTCATTGACATGCCCGGTCAGCTTCTCCTTATACAGATCCATATACGCTCCGACATATCCCCCGACAACAATCTTGCAGTTGAACAGCAGCCGCACATTATTAACGGCAACGGCCAGATACCGCAGGTATTCATCCAGGATCTTCTCCATCGTGGGATTCCCCTTACGGATCTCGTCAAAGAACACATCCAGCCTTCCATCCGTATGCTTCGCAAGCTGCACCGCATTGCAATACACTTCCAGGCATCCCCGTCTTCCACAGTAACATACCTTTCCGTCATGCGTCTCTACCGTCGTGTGTCCGATCTCTCCGCTCTTACCGGTATCTCCCACATACAGGCTGTCCCCGGTCCTAAAAGAACCGCCGATGGTATTATTCAGCATGATATAGAAGACATTATCATCCTCCGGATTCCCCCAGGCTTCCGCACATCCTGCGGCGTAGACGTCGTGCAGCAGCCGGCTGGGATAACGGATATACTTCGTAAACTGCTCCTTCGTGGCGCCTGTGAAATTCAGCGTGCCGCCGTAAACCACATACTCGCCCGCCTCATCCACGATCCCCGGCACAGCGATTCCAACTCCCAGAAGATTATCTGCCAAGATCTGATGCTTCGTCACCATCTCATCAACCACACGGCCAATCTCCCTTAGATAATCCTCTTCCATACAGAACCTCTTGTCCCTGCGGATGATATCAATCACTTCGCCGGTCAGATTAACCAGTACTGCCTTGATACGGAACTCCGCCACATCAACTCCGATCGCCAGCTTCGCATTCTGCAGGAAGGTATATGCAACGGCGTTCCTTCCCCCCGTGTTGGAAATCCGCTTGGAATCATCCACAACTCCCAGTTCCGTCAGGTATTGGAGATTCTGGATTACAGTCGGAAAGCTGATATGCAGATCATATACAATCTCCGTCCTCGAAAGAGTATGCCGCTTCCTTAAGTATTCCAATATCATTCTTCTGTTGTTATGTTTAATTTCACTGATACTGATTGTTTTCTCTTTTTTCATATTATTTATGCGGTAACCAGACAGAGCGCCGGATTACCTGCCCCCTTGAATGATTATCATACCATCTTTGACAATAATTTACCAGTGTATAGCAGAAAAACTTATTTGACATTATTTGCCGCGTGTCAGCGTAAGCCGAAAAACAACAAAGAGACTGCAGAACTTGGTTCTCTTCTTTTTCAGCAGTCTCTCCTTATGTTACTGTCTTACGATTCAATTCTGCATCCGCTATCTGTGCCAGATGCACGGCTGCTGCTTCGCAGCCCTAAGGAATCCCCCATTATATGATACCCCTTAGGCAAAGCCCGCCACGCTGCTAAGCGCCGGAGACGCTGTACAAGACGCTTCTGCGTCAAGCAGCTTCCCCAGCCTGCTGCGGTTCTGAATCAGTATCTCCTTCCAGCCGGCATTTCCGGCGTACCAGAATTCAACCACATATCTCCTTACTCCTGCTTTCCACATCAGAGCAATGGCCCGTTCAAAATCCACATGCCCCTCCCCAAAGGGCACCTCCCGGAATACTCCCGGTCTGGTTTCTTTCAAATGAACGGCTATGATCCTGCCCGTTCCTTTCTCTATATCCTCCCCAAGATCTATACAGTATCTGCACGTTGCATTTGTGATATTCCCAACGTCCGGATATACATTCAGGTACGGGGAATTCATGGCGTTTACATATTTCATGGCCTTTCCCACCGTATTCATGAACTCCGTCTCCATCGTCTCGAACCCCAGCAGGATCCCGGAGCGGGCCGCCATCTCCGTGGCTCTTCTCAGGTTTTCTTCAAACCGTCTGACCGTCTGCGGGGTAGACTCCTCATAATATACATCATAACCCGCAAGCTGTATGATCCGGATTCCCAGCTCCTCTGCGAAGCCGATCGCCCGTTCCATAATCTCCATTCCATAGAAGGCCCGCTTCTCCTCGCTGCTGCCCATGGAATACTTCCGGTGCGCGCTCAGGCACATGGTTTCAATCGGAAGTCCGACCGCTTCAATCGTATGCCGCAGACGGATCAGCTCCTCACGGCTCATATATAAACGCGAAATCTTCTCGTCACTCTCATCAATACTGATTTCCAGGAAATCATATCCTGCATCTTTAGCGGTTTCAAGCTTTTCTTCCCATGTAAGAACAGACGGCATTGCCTTTTCATACAATCCTAATGCATACCTCTTCATAGCCCCATATCTCCGTTTTCCTTTTCGTATTTGCCCTCTGCTCCATCCGTCCAAAAACCGAACTTCTGACCGAATGGAGCAAGATGCCGCCCCTACTTGCATCAGATTATAAGAACTTTATCAGAATGTAAGTGCAACCTTAAAATCCCCATACTTACCGGTCGCATATTCGAACCCTTTTTCCCACTCTTCTATCGGAAAAGTGGAGGACACCACGCCCTCTGTCTTCAATTTCCCGTTCGCGATATTCTCAATGACAAATGGATAAGCATACGGACTTAGGTGCGCTCCCAGGATATCCAGCTCCTTCCGGTCGCCGATGATGGACCAGTCTACCGTCGTCTCACTGCCAAATACACTGAACTCCACAAACCGGCCAAGCTTGCGGATCATCTTAAGCCCCTGTACCACACTTGCCGGATTGCCGGTTGCCTCGATATAGATATCACAGCCATATCCCCCGGTCAACGCCTTAATTTCCCGGTCCACATCCACCTCCCGGGGATTGAACACCAGGTCTGCGCCAAATTCCTTCGCCTTATCAAGCCGCCGGTTCTGCATATCCAGAACGATCAGTTTCCTGGGATTCTTCATCCTTGCATAGGTAACCATGCCAAGGCCAAGCGTCCCTGCGCCGGAGATTACCACGACATCCTCATTTGTAACAGACGCCCGGTCCACTGCATGCTTGGAACAGCCATATGGCTCGATCAGCAGCGCATCATTCAGGCTCATCTCCTCCGGCACCCTGCTGAGCACACAGTTCTTCGTATACCTCACATATTCTGCCATCCCGCCGTTGTTCTCACTCTGGAATCCCAGGATATTGTGGGGCTCGCACATCCAGTAGTGCCCGTCCCTGCAGAAGCGGCACTCGCCGCAGGGTACGATCTGGTCCGCAATAATCCGCTCTCCCAGCTCATATCCCTTCACATTCTCCCCCATCTCCACGATATGCCCCATGAACTCATGCCCTGGGACAAAGGGAGGTTTCACCCATGCTGCCTGTATCTCATCTCCCCAGAACATCGCCGCACCGTGATTGCACTTCAGATCCCCCGCGCAGATTCCGCACGCCTCTGTCTTGATGATGATATCATCCTCCCCGCATACCGGCGCGGGGTATTCCTGTTCAAATCTATAGTCATCCTTCCCATATGCCACCAAAGCCCGCATTGTCTTTGGCGTACTGCCTACTGTGCCCATATAATTTCCTCCTTCTATATCTTGAACTTCACTCTATACCTCAAGCTTCACTTATGCCCCGCACACCGCTTTATATCCCAAATCGCTATACCTCAAGCTTCGCTTTATACCTCATACCTCGAACTGCCCCCAGACGCCGTCCAGAGCATCCTGGACTGCCAGATATTTCCGATATTTCCCGACATACACCGCCGCATGCTCCGGAACCGGGAGGATTCTCTCGTTAATGTGTACCATGTTCCGGGCCGCCTCCGTATAATCCGTATAGATTCCCGCGGCAACCGCGGCGGCCATCGCACACCCCAGCGCGCCCAGCTCCTTTGCCTCCACCGTCTCTATGGGCATATCCAGGACATCCGCAAACATCTGCACCCATACCGCGGACTTTACGGCTCCTCCTGCCATACGGATCACATCCGGAACATCCCGGGAGGCCAGTAATCGGTCTATATGCTTCTTATGCGAGAAAGCAACTCCCTCAAAAACCGCCCGCAGCATATGCGCCCTTGTGTGATAGGTCGTAAGCCCCACAAAACTCCCCTTCCCCAGAGGATGCGCATTGGATCCATACAGGAACGGCAGGAAATACACTTCGCATTCATCCGCAGGAACCCCGGATACCATATCATTGATTGCATCATAGACGGCTTTGCCTTCCCTCCCCGCATAATCCTGCATACATTCCCCGACGAACCATTCCAGATTCCCCGCCGAAGTCGCGCTGCACTCTTCAATCAGATAATACCCCGGGATCGCGTACAAAGAATTCATCGCGACACTGCCGTCCGTCACGGGCGTCCTGGAAATATATTCGTTGATACTCCACGTACCGGCAATCGTACATATATTTTCTGCAGATACAATATTCGAAGCAATGGCACAGGCGTCAATGTCAAACATACCGCCCGCCACCGGCGTTCCTTCCAAAAGCCCCGTAAGTTCCGCCGCCTCCTTCGTAAGATGTCCGCACAGATCGCTGGAATATCTCACCGGCGCCAGTTTATCATACGCCTCTCCGATCCCCAGCTTCTCAAGCATCTCCCGGTCGAAGGCCGCCTTACCGATATCCATAAGTCCCGATCCGGAGATGTCCGTCATCTCACTGTATGCTTCATTCGTCAACCGGTAACGGATATAGTCCTTCACCGAGAACACCCACCGGATATCCGCATACACCTCCGGCTCATGATCCTTAAGCCACGCCAGCAGAGACACCTGCTGGCACGCCATAAGTTCCTGGCAGATCTGCGGATAGATCTCCTGCCAGATCTTCTCTTCTCTCCACTTAACCGGATACTTCCAGGCCCGGCCGTCCGTCGAACTGATCCCGTGGTATGCAGGTTTCCCATCCTTTCCCCACGCATACAGACCCTTCCCGTGTCCGCACACCGCGATACCCGCCACCGCCTCCGGGGAAACGCCGCCGCTTTCGACCGCCCTTTTCACACACTCGCAGTTCGCCTTCCAGAGTTTCTCCATATCCCGCTCTACATAGCCCGGCTTCGGCGTGATATTCTCCGTAAACTGCCCTGCCTTTGCAAGCAGTTTCCCGCTCAGATCGAACACCGCCGCCTTGACCGAGGTTCCGCCGTTATCAAGCCCTACCAAATATTTTTTCAATTTCAGCCGCCAATACCTTTCCCAGCTTCTCATGCTGATCCACATCCCAATGAAGCCCGTCCGTCTCACTGCTTTTCACAATCTCGTCCGCATTCAGAAAATGCACCCCGTGCAGATCGGCCATTTCCTTATAGTATGGCGCGAGCATGGTCGATTTCTCTTCATTTCCTCCAAATACAGGAGCAAAATGAGTCTTCCCGACCTCCCCCAGCCTTGGCGGACAGATCAACAGTACCCTGGGACGGCAGTCACGGAAATCATAGACCTGCCCCATTGTCTTCGCCGCAAGCAGTCCCGCTCCCTCCGCAATATCCCTGGGCGTCACGCAGAACCGCCGCTTCAGATCATTTGACCCCAGCAGGATAACAACCAGATCCAGAGGCGCATGGGAATCCAGAAGCGGAATCAGCTGGGCCTTCCCGCAGCGGTGTTCCTCGATGGGATCGTCCCATACCGTCGTCCTTCCATTCAGCCCTTCCGTGATCACCGTATATCCGTCCCCCAGCTCTCTTTGCATGACCCCTGTATAACGCTCCTCGTCACTCCACCTCACAAGAGGCGGTTTCAGGGTATTGACCGGATTCCACCCCCAGGTATTGGAATCTCCGAAAACAAGGATTCTCTTCTTATCCATTCCATCATCTCCTATCTTATCTTCCTGAACTGCTCTTCCAAACTGCTGTCCTGCATCTTCTATTTCCGCACCGGCTATCCTTCCTCTGACGTCTCAGCATCCGTCCTTATGCCGCCGCTTCGATACTGCCCCGCAAATCATATCCAGGCACGCAAAGGATTTCTCATACGTATAATTCAGGAAACTATGTATCATCCCTTCGAATATGTGATATTCCACCGGTACGCCCGCGTCCTCAAGCCGCGCCGCATACATGAGACCCTGGTCAAGAAGCGGATCGCACTCTGCCGAGAGGAACAGAGCCTCCGGCAGTCCCGTCAGGTCTTTTGCCAGCAGCGGTGAATTATAAGGATCCCGCCGGGCCTTCTCATCACCCGGCGCAAAATACGGCGCCAGAGGGTCTTTCATGGAATTGTACTCAAGAAAATATCCCTTCTCATATCGTTTTTCCGAGTAAGGCTGCTCCTCAAACACAAAGCTTGTCACCGGATAGATCATAATCTGTCTGCGTATCCCAGGACCCTTCCGGTCCCGCGCCATCAGAGAGATCCCCGCCGCAAAATTACCGCCCGCGCTGTCCCCGCAGACCGTGATATCCGACGCATCTCCGCCATATTCCCCACAGTGTGCCGCGGCCCATTCCAGTGCGGCGTAAGCATCCTCCCTTCCCACCGGACACCTGTGTTCGGGGGCAAGCCGGTACTCAACCGCGATCACCAGCGCACCGCCGTATTTCGCAATATATCTTGTCACATACTCATATATGGCAAAGGTATTGTACATGAATGCGCCGCCATGGTAGAACACCAGGACCGGGAACGGCCCCTCTCCGCCCGGATGATAGAGCCTAAGCGGTATCCGCTCTGACTCCCGTTCCAGGTATGTATCCGTGGTCTCTATGGTCATGATCTCGTCATAACAGCCGGTCCTTTTCACAGCGGCCAGAATCCCCGCCGCAGACTCCGGGATATGCTTATTCCTCCATATCTGCGGATGCTCTATATCGATATCCTCCGGCGCAGGGATCTCAACGGAGAATGATTTCTCCCCATACGCCGGCTCCAAATATTTTCTATATGTTCCCATCTGCATCACCTTCTTTCTCTTCTCCATGCCTCTTTCTCTTCTCTATCTCTCTTATGCTTTTCTAGTTCTCTTACGCTTCTTTCTTCTCTTACGCTTCTCTCTTTCTCACATCTCTCTGTAGTCTTTATGCTTCTCTGCGCTTCTTTCTTCTCTTACGCTTCTCTCTTTCTCACATCTCTCTGTAATCTTTATGCTTCTCTGCGCTGCTTTCGCATTCGTCTATGCCGCCTTCTTCTTCCCGGTCCTCTCACTCAGGATTCTCTGCAGGCTGTCGAAACATACCGCAAACAGGAAGATCAGACCTTCCACGATCATCTGTGTATACTCATCCACATTCATGATCGTCATACCGTTCTTCAGCACGCCCAGGATAAATACGCCGACCACAACCTTGGATACCTTGCCTTCCCCGCCGTTCATGCTGACGCCGCCCAGCACGACCGCCGTCAGACAGGTCATATCCATCCCTTTTCCTGCCGCCGGCTGGCCGGAGCTTACCCGCCCCGTCATGATCACGCCTGCGATACCGCACAGGAAACCGCTGATCACATAAGACATGATACAGATCCGGCTGGTGTTAATACCAGAGAGCCTTGCCGCCTCCACATTACTTCCGGATACATAGAAATGCCGTCCGAAATATGTCTTGTTCAGAATGAAAGCCGAGATCACAGCGACCAGCAGCAGAATGATAACCGGCAGCGGAACCACCCCGATATTCGCCTGGCCGAATACGATCGAACCTTTGGGAAGGTCATAGATCGGCAGTCCTCCGCAGACGATATACGCCACGCCGGACAGGATGGTCTGCATGGCCAGCGAGCCGATCATCGGCCAGATCCTTGTCTTGACAATAATGAACCCTGTGACCCACCCGGAGAAGGTACATATCACAACACTGATCAGGAACGCCGCCGGCCACGGGACATTCATGGAAGTCATGAACACCGCCGACGTTACCGTCACAAGAGAGACCATAGAACCCACCGCCAGATTCAGTCCGCCGGACAACATACAGAACATCATACCGATAGACATGATTCCCAGGATCGAGCTCTGTCTTAAGATCGTAATAATATTATTGATGTTCAGAAATACCGTTCCCTTTACTATGGTAAACATAAGCATCAACACGAATAATACTGCTTCAACAGAATGCTTCTTTAATATATCTAATGCTTTCTTCATACAAATTCTCCTTACTGCTCTCCAGATGCATATTTTAAAACCGTAGTCTGTGAATACTCTTCCTTCTCAAGAGTTCCGTTCAGCCTTCCTTCCGACAAGATCAACAGCCGGTCTGTGATTCCAAGGATCTCTTCCATTTCCGATGAAATGACGATGATCCCAAGCCCCTCTTCAGCCAGCCTGTTGATCAGCTGGTAGATCTCCTGCTTCGCCCCGACGTCGATTCCCCGTGTCGGTTCATCCAGGATCAGTACCTTCGATTTACTTGCCAGCCACTTGGCCAGCGCGACCTTCTGCTGATTCCCGCCGCTTAAGTTTCCTGCCAACTGCTCCAGAGACGGAGTCTTAATATTTAACGCTTCCCTGTATTCCACTGCGCAGTCGTCTTCTGACCTGCGATTGATCACTCCCCATCTCGCCAGCTTTTCCAATATCGTAACCGTGATATTGGTCTTTATGGACATTCTGAGGAATACCCCCTGCGCCTTCCGGTCCTCGGACACCAGGCCGATCCCGTTACGTACCGCATCCTGCGGTTTACTGATATGAATCTCCTTCCCCTCTATAAAGATCTTACCGCCGTCCTTGGGATCTGCGCCGAAGATCAGCCGCACCAGCTCGGTCCTTCCTGCTCCCACCAGTCCGGCCAGCCCCAGGACCTCACCCTTCCTCAATGTAAAAGAGACCGGTTCCACTCCATTTCCGCACAAGTCCTTTACCTCCAGAACCGGCTCTCCATAAGTAACATTCCGCTCCGGGAAGGTCTCGTTCAATCCGCGTCCCACCATATGGTAGATCAGCTGCTCCTTGTTGAAATCCTTCGTATCCTTCGTCGTAATGACCTCTCCGTCCCTCATCACCGTCACCCGGTCAGAGACCGCGAACAGCTCGTCCAGCCTGTGGGAAATGTAGATGATCGACACGCCCTGCTTCTTAAGCTGAGCAATGATCTCAAACAGATTGCCTACCTCATCCTCCGTCAGCGGCGCCGTCGGCTCGTCCATGATGATCAGCTTCGCATTCCTTGCGATTGCTTTCGCAATCTCAACCAACTGCATATATGCTACGGTAAGATCCTTCACCAGGCTCTTCGGCGAGATCTCCACCGTAAAATTGTCAAGCACCTTCGCCGCGTCACTGTATAATTTCTTATAATCGATCACCGGTCCGTCGTTCACCTTTGAACCGATATAGATATTCTCCGCCACGGATACTGCCGGCGCAAGATTGAATTCCTGATATATGGCCTCTATTCCCAGCTGCCGGGAAAGCTCCGGCGACATCCTGCTATAAGACTTGCCGCCATATAGGATCTCTCCGTCGTTCGGTTCTATCGCTCCGGTTATCACCTTGATCAGCGTGGATTTGCCGGCGCCGTTCTCGCCGATCAGGGCGTGGACCTCCCCTTCTCTTACGTCCATGCTTACATCATTAAGCGCCACAACCCCCGGATAGATCTTCGTAATATTCTTTACTTCCAGTATATTACCCATTGACTCCTACACCACCTTACCTTAAAAGGCTGCCGGCCAACATGATATTCCGACAATACACATTGCCGGAATATACGTTTTCCGCCAGCCCCTTCTCTATAGACTATTTTTCAATATCAGTCACATCTTACCGTCTACTTGTTAATGTCAATCGCTTCTCCGACTTCTTCTGCCTGTCCGGTCTCTTCGTTATACTGGATTCTTGTCATCGGGAAATAGAAATCATGCTCTACCTCCTCGCCCTTCGCCAGTGCGATGGATGTTCCGATGAAATCCGGAGCTACGTTCACCAGATTCGTAGAGATCGTTCCGCGGAAGATGCCATGCTCATTGATCAGCTTCATCGCCTCTCCGGTCGCGTCACATCCAAAGAACCCCATGTCTTCCTTGTTCTTGTCTACGCCGCCTGCAATGAAGGACTGATAGATCCCAACGATACCAGAGTCGTTGATCCCGCAGATCACATTCAGATCCGGCTGAGACTGAAGCCACACTTCGCCGACATCTACACCTTCCGGAACGAAGCCTGCCTGCTGTGCCACAACTACCTCTGCGTTCGGAGCCTTCTCTTTAAGCGCCGCCCGGATACCGTCCTCTCTTACTACCAGGAAGTTGAATTCTGGATAGTTTGCCAGTCCGACCTTAACCTTCTCGGAAGGATCAAAGGTCTCATTGATCCAGTCTGCCGCCATGTAGCCAATCTGTTTCCCCAGTTCCGTATTATCCGCACCAAAGAACGCGTCGCTGGTCTCTGTATCTGTATCATAGGCAATGAACTTACATCCCTTGGACTGCGCCTCGGCAATCGCCGGCTGCATGGCAGCAGGGTCAGATACATGGCTTAAGATTACGTCGTACCCTGCGTTCGCCAGATTCTCAATCTCGGTGATCTTATCCGGAACCTCCTGCGCCTCCTTGAAGATAAATTCCGCGCCGTTCGCTTCCGCCTCTTTCTCACAGGCTTCCATCAGTTCCAGGAATACCTCGTTCGACAGATCGCTGATTACAAATGCAATCTTAATCTTCTCTCCGTCATCGGATGATTTGTCTCCTGAATCCCCCGAACCCCCACTGTCCGAAGATCCTGACTCACTGTTACAGCCAATCGCCATACACGCTACCATACCAACACACAACAACACGGATAATAATCTCTTCATTCTCTTCATTTTTTTTCCTCCTTCTTCGATTGTAATCCGCTAAGGGCTCCCCCGCAGACTGCCTGAAACCCATTCCCACAATCTGTCGGCAGACCGTCCCGCAATTGCCTGCTCCAACCCCTCATCCCCCTTCGCAGGATTCTCTGCAAGCCCTTTCTTATGCCCTTTTTAAATATACTTTCTACAAATATATTTAAAAAGTACTTGGTGAAATAGATTATATATTATGTTGTGCATTTTGTCAAACATTTATATGCATTTTCATGCATTTTGGTTATTATTCACATAATTATTCCGCAATCACGGTCTCTCCCCCTCGTTTTTTTATATATTTTATCTAACACTTTCTATAATCACATTAAAAAACGTGAGACAGGCAGATGATAAATCCAGACAAAAAAACCGGTGCACAGAGAACTTAATCTTGTTCCTTCGTACACCGGAGATTTTTCTTTATAGAAATTAAAATTACTCCTTGACACCGCCAAGTGTTAATCCTGCTACAAAATAATTCTGCAGGAACGGATAGATACAGATAATGGGAAGCATCGTAATAATCGTTGCCGCCGCTCTTACAGAAGTAGGCGTTACCGCCCCCACTGCATTCTTCATAGATTCAGCCGAAGCGCCCTGGTTGGTTACCGACGACAGCAACTTCATCAATTCGTACTGTAATGTCGTATATTCCCCGCTCATACGATTATAGAGCATTGCATCAAACCATGAATTCCACTGCCCGACCGCAACAAACAATGCAACTGTTGCATATACCGGCTTACATAAAGGTGATATTATCTTAATAAAAATCGTAGTATAGCCGGCCCCGTCAAGCTGCGCCGATTCCACAAGACTATTCGGAAGTCCGTTCATATATGTACGTATTACAAGCATATTAAATGCGCTGATTACGCCCGGGACAATATATACCCAGAATGTATTCGTAAGATGCAGATTCTTATACAGGATAAATGTCGGAATCATACCACCGTTTACATACATCGTAATAACCCAGAACAGTGACAGCTGTTTGCGGAACAAGAATCTCGGCCTGCTGACAATAAAAGCTAATATTGCATTAAGCACCAGAGACAGCAATGTTCCTATCACGGTTCGCGCAACTGTAACAACTGCTCCTGTTATAAGATTATTCTTCTGCAATATTGTAACATAATTCTTTAACGTAAACTTCCTTGGCCAAAGATAAATTCCGCCCTTCAAAGCATCTGTACCCTCGTTGAACGAGATTGCCAGAGTATTTAGAACCGGATACAGAGTGACAACTACAAATATGATCATAAAAATTGCAATAAACACGGAGAATGCTCTGTCTGCACCAGTTTTCTTATTTTTCATGACTCATTCCTCCTCTAATACAATCTTTCTTCACCGCTTCGTTTCGCAGCCTGATTCGCAATTACAATCAGAAGGATACTAACGACGCTCTTGAATATACCGGCCGCTGTACCGATTGCATAATCACCCTGGCTGATACCCCATTTCAGCACATAGATGTCTATGGTCTCAGACACACTCTTCACAAGCCCGTTACCCAACAGGTACTGAATCTCAAATCCTGCGTTCAGCACATTACCGACATTCATCAACAGCAGGATAATAATCGTAGACTTAATTCCGGGAAGGGTTACGTATCTGATCTTACCAAATCTTCCTGCTCCGTCTATCGCCGCCGCTTCATATAACGACGGATCTATCGCCGTAATCGCAGACAGATAGATGATAGCATTCCAGCCGGTCTCCTTCCACACATTCGCAAAAGCTACAATCGGCCAGAAATACGAAGGATGTGCAAAAAAGTCAATCGAATGATCGATAATATGCAGATTTCTTAAAAGCTCATTTATGATTCCGGTCCCGCTTAATGCATCATGCAAAATACCTGTAACGATAATCCATGACAGAAAATGCGGCAGATAAGATACGGTCTGTATGACTTTCTTCGTATTCTTCAGACGTATTTCGTTCAGTAATATTGCAAATATAATCGCCATTACAAACGTTACAACCAGGTTTATAACACCCATTGCCAATGTATTTCTGATAACCCGCACGAAAGTATCGTCAGAAAACAATCTCCGGAACTTCTCCAGCCCTACAAATTCTGAATGGAGCAGTCCCTTTGCCGGCTTATAATTCTGGAATGCCATCAGCCACCCGCCTAATGGAAGGTAATAAAAGATGATTCCATATAAGACTATAACCGCCGACCAGAATAACAGCACCTTCTGCTTCTTAATCTCCTTCCAGGTAATCGGTACCTTAGGTTCGTTCTCAACTTGTTTCTTCTTTTTCTTTGTTATCGCAGACATATTTTCACCTCCGGTTTCAAGCAGATACTACTTGTATTTTTCTGCTTCTTTTATCCTGCGGTCCGCTTCCTTCTGCAGATCCTCAAGGAAATCCTCCGGTTTACATTCTTCATATTTCTTCATATAATCTTTCCATGCGCTGTCAAAATTATCTGCCATAACCACCTTCGGAAGATATTCATGCTTAACTTCACCGATTTTCGTCCATGCCATTCCTGCGTCTGTATCAGTTGTATATGTATTCGAATAACTCCACATCGGATACCAGGATCCCGGTGAATCATTTTTCCCGAGCATATCTACATATGACTTGGCTCCGTATGCATCAAAGCATTCCTTTACGTCGTCCTTCAGCGCGTCATAGAACTCGCCTTCCTGCTCTGCCGGTTTCATGGCATTGATTCCATCGCGGCTTGTTCCAAGCCATTGTGGGAAATAAGAATATGTACACAGATGAGAAGCCTTGTACGCAGTATCTGCACACTGGGTTCTCATTTCATCTGTACGGCCGAATACGCCTTCATCGTCTACCTGATAATCTACACCTTCCACACCCCAGAACCGAAGATCGTGTATATCCTGTTCCAACAAATCATCTACAAACTTCAACGCTCCCTCTACATCCTCACAACTTACAGAGATTGCAAGCCCGGAACTGGCATTCACTACACCGCCGGAATTATGCCACTGATTCGTAATTCCCTCATCAATCGTAATCGGCAGCGGAACATAGCTGCACCCCTGTTTGTCAAGTCCTGCCGACTTGATCGCGTCTCCTGCGGTGAATGCAAAATCCCACCACTGATCTACCATACCAAGCACACGCCCGCTTGACAGCTTCGCAATATATTCATCATATGTCTGGGTAAATGATTCCCTGTCTACGAGTCCATTCTTGTATTCTTCATTAAGTTTCTTGAAATAGGCAATCGCCGTAGGCGTCGTATTATAATCCGACACTTTGTGTGTCTCCGGATCCACAAGACAGCATCCATCATTTGGATATCCGTCAAGAAACATCGGCGCATTCTCCAGACAGAAATATCTCCAGTCCTCACACATGATTGTATAAGGAATGTTCGCCGTACCGTCTTCCATCGTCGGATTCTCCTCATTATACCTCGCAATCAGGTCAAAGTACTGATCCAGCGTCTTTACCTCCGGATATCCGGCCCATTTCAGTACTCTGGTCTGAATCCAGAATGCCTCATCGTTATGTTCACATGTCCTCTCTTCTCCGTATATGTTCGAGAACTGCGGAATCCAATAGATATGTCCGTCATCCTGACGCAGGGAATCCCACTCCTGCTCTGTAAAGAACTCCTTGATATTAGGATAATCGTCAAGATAATCATCAAGAGCCACCAGCGCACCCGCGTCATACAACTGCTTCTGTCCGCCTGCGCCTTCTATAAAATCCGGATACTCCCCGCCGGCTATCAACGTACCAACCGCTTCCTCCGCAGTCTGTCCGGTAAGCCAGGTTTCCTTCACCTTTGCCCCTGTCTTTTCTGCTATCATCTGCTGAATCTCATTGTCATCATTGATCTCCGGATTAGGTACGGCAAAAAATGCCGTGAATTCTTTCACTCCATCCTCTGATGACTTGTCTTTTCCCTTGCCGCAGCCAGTAACCAGAGATGTTGCAGTAACTGCTGTAAGCAATAGTGCTATCAGACGTCTTCTTTTCATATTAATATCCTCCTCTTTCCGTTAATATATTAAAATTCTATTAAAAAAGGAAGATTTTTTCAATCAGGCAAATTATAGGATATAACATGGTAAAATATAGATATATACCTATATTCTTGCATTACGCCGGTACTTCGCAGGGGTAATGCCCTTTGCATCAATAAAACGGCTGACAAAATAATCAAGATTATGGTACCCTGCTTCTTCCGCTATCTGATAGATCTTCTTATCTGTCTGGACAAGCTGGAACGCCGCCGCATCAATTCTGGTCCGGTTCAGATAATCCTTGAATGAACATCCATATTTTTTCCGGAACAATTGTCCCAGATACGCGCTGTTCACATAATATTTCTCGCTCAGCCCCTTTAGAGTCAGATTCTCTGCAAAATGCAACCTGATCTCCTTCTCAATCTCTGTCAGAATACCTCCTGATACATTCTGGCGCAGCTGTGCGAGATATAAGGCATACTCTCGTGAGAACCTTAATAAATGCGCCTTACTCCCCCGTGTAAGCCCCTCTTTAAAAGATTGCTCGCTGATAAGTCTCAATATTTCTTCCTGATTTACATTATCGTCCTGCTGTGTTGCAAGATGAATCAGCTGGAAAAGCAGATAATCTATATTTAAACTCTTGTCTCCCCCAACCCCCATCTTCTGTATTTCTTCAAAAAAATCATCTACGTTTTTTACAATTTCCGTTTCCTGATTCTGTTCTATAGACTGCAGCAAAGCGTCAATCTCCTTTTTGCACAGAACGATTCCGCTGCCGGACACCTGTATCTCTTCATCATAATAATAGATATCTTTTAGATTTTTAAAGCCCTGGCAGGATCTTAGTATGCAGGCCGTACTGTAGGATTTTGCTATATTCTGAATATCATCCACCTTTTTCCCGACCAGCATAATCACGGGCAGATCCGCTTCTTCACGCAGATAGGCCAGAAAATTTTCCAGATAATTTTTCTCAGTCCTGAAATCCTTCTCCGCCATATAGTCGCAGTATACAAAACCAATATCATATATGTTCTCCTTGCCAGACACATCGAAGACACAATGATCCGCATAATCTCCCAGATAATCCGCACAGACCTCTGATAAACGCCTCTGATATGTCCGTTTCTCTTCATCCGCAATCTCTTCATCAAGCAGATTCTCGTTCAGTTCTATCTCAACATAGCGGATACTGCCTTCAAAACACACCTGCTTCCTGATAATTTCCAGATTAACTTCGTCATATTTTCCATTTATTACTGCGATGAGATTCCTCGCAAGATATTCCCGCTCCATCTTCCGGTTCGTTCGATTCCTCGCTTCCTTATCCGCAGTCATTTCACTGATCTTATGCAGCGTATCCATAAGCTGCTCTTTCTTAATCGGCTTTAGTATATAATCAGTACATTTATACCTGATGGCCTCCTGCGCATAGGAAAACTCCGCGAACCCGCTTAATATTATAAAAAATGCGTCTGAAAGCTTCTCTGTACGAATCTTCTGCAAAAGCTGCAATCCAGAGATTTCCGGCATGTTTATATCTGCCATGATCAAGTCGACACGATTATGCTCTATAAACCGGAGCGCCTCCTTCCCGTCCGAGGCTGTCCCTGCAATCACGAACCCTTCCTTCTCCCAGTCAATCAATGCCATAAGTCCCTGCACGATAACCTGCTCATCATCTACCAATAATACTCTTAACATTGTGCCACCTCCGGTTCCAAATACCTGCACGGAATCTTTATATGTGTCAAGAATCCGATTCCTTCTTCTCCATCAAGTTCAAACATCACTTCATCATCTGTCTTCATCTTCAGACGAAGACAGGCATTCAGGATGCCGACACGCTCCTTCTCCTGCAAAAGCCCGATACTTGCATTCCGCATTTTCCACAACAGGCTTTCCATTCTCTCCTTCTTCATTCCTTTGCCCGTATCCTCAATCTCTATATGCATATACATATCCTCAAGATAAATACGGACGAAGATCCATCCGGCCGACGATTTACTCTCAATTCCATGTACGCAGGCATTCTCTACAAACGTAACGATGGTCAACTTGGGTATTCTGAACTCACTGCACCGCTCATCCATCTCAATCTCGCAGGACAGCCTGTCACTGAATCTGTATTTTTGGATATCCAGATATGTCTGCACAAATTCCATCTCTTTTGATACCTTCACCATATCCTCGCCCCATTCTACATACTGTCGCTGCAACACTGCCAGTTTCTCGATCATCTCCGCTGTCTGTTTTTCTTTTTTGATAACGCTGTGCATCCGGATACTTTCCAGTGTATTAAACAGGAAATGAGGATTAATCTGACTCCGCAGCGCCAGCAGTTCGGCCCTCTGTCTCTCGACTATGATTTCCTGTTCCTTTATCTTATCCCTATACACGATGACGGGCAGGATTGCATTCACGATGAAAAGAAACAAGATGACGGGCAGCTGTCTTTTGATTTCCTCAGCAATCATATTTTTTGCATTCATGACATATATATCAAGATCCGTTCCATAAATCCGCAGGCTTGATTGATATCCTACATTGTCATATTCCGTAAATTTTTCAAACGCTTTTGCCGTACTGGAATGCCTCCCGTTTGACAGCACGACCTCTCCGTCCCGGCAGATAAACACATCCATCGCATAATTCATTTCTTTTAAATACCGGTTAATTCCGGCATAATCAAACTCAACTAGAAGGAAATTATCGCTTGTCTGATTATAAGAGTTCAGCCGTGTAAGAAACAGCATCCTGCGGTTCGGTTCGGTCATTGAAGCATGATAGTCAAACAAAAGCATCTGCTGCATGCCTGATGCTTTAAACTGCTGATACCATAACGAACCGGCATCCCGGTCTATATTCGAAACTTTTCCACCGTTGATAAGTGTATCATTGTTTCCATACAAAACTGTTCTTACATAATTAGAGCCCATAGCGCCGTCGAACCACATTCCTTTGAAAAAATCATAGTAACTGGTCACATAATCGTAAGTATTCTCATATTGTCTTTCAAGAAAGTCATTGACATACTTATTCGTATAGATCCGTTTTGCATACCCTGCCGCCTGTTCCGCAGAATTACTTATATAGTATTGTACGGCATTCGCGGCATTCTCCATCTCTCTATGATGTAGCGTCCTGTCTGAATGTATCACGATAAATATGATCACGCTGTCCGTAATAATCAGCGGAAGCAGAACACACAATA
Source organism: uncultured Dorea sp. (assembly GCA_947063855.1). GTDB lineage: Bacteria > Bacillota > Clostridia > Lachnospirales > Lachnospiraceae > Sporofaciens. The sequence goes on along the minus strand of CAMSTW010000016.1, from coordinate 28,344 downwards.
TATACGAAAAATAGAACTTTTTCTTTATACAATATTTATCAAACCATCCCCCTGGCTTATATAATATCTCTTTCATAGAATCCCCCCTGCTTCTGGAAACTGTCCGTCCCGGAACCCTGCGGATACAGCTGTCTGCAGCAGCTTTTCGCTATAGACTTATACGCTGTCAAAGGCCTTCCGAATTACTCAAAAGGCCCCTTGCTGTCAATATATTACATTTTCTTCCCTGCCGTTTCTTTTTATCTGGAAGATGTCCGGCCAGCGCCCGGTTAATTCCACACTTCTCTGGTCCGGCTGACATCCGCCGATACTGATTTTGTACACTCCCGGTCTCGCCACACACCGCCCTTCTTCTGTAATAACAGCAAAATCCCGCATATCCAATACAATCTCTGCTTCTTTTGTTTCACCCGGGTTTAATGTTATATTCTTGATTCCTTTGAGCTGAAATCCCGGTTCATAATCTGCCCGGTCCTCATGCCTGATATAAACCTGGACACTTTCCTGAATCTGATAATTTCCTCTGTTCGTAACATGCGCAGTAACAGTAACAGAATCTTTCACGCCACATTCTTCGCAGCTTATCGAAGGCTCTGAATATCCAACGTCTGTATAAGAAAGCCCATACCCGAAAGGATACAAAATCTCACAATCTGTATAACGGTAGGTACGGTTTTTCATGCTATAGTCACAAAAATCCGGCAGTTCCTTTTCATCCGCATAAAAAGTAACCGGCAACTTCCCTGAAGGTGATTTCTCCCCGAATATCATCTCTGCAATCGCCTTTCCGCCGCGGGCGCCCGGATACCATGCGTCAATGATTGCATCTACATGCCGGTCCGCCCAAGACAAATCGAGCGCGCTTCCTGCTAACAGAACAAGTATCACCGGTTTTCCTAACGCGGTTATTGTCTCAAGAAGTTCCTGCTGCTGCCCCGGAAGTCTCAGTCCCGGCTTATCTCCGCTTGCATATTCATTGCCTGCGTCGCCTTCTTCTCCTTCTATCGTTGCATCCAGGCCAAGGCACATGATTACTGCATCTGCCTTCTCCGCCACCATCACCGCTTCTTGAAAACGATCCTTATCCTCCGCCAGAAATTCCACCTTATCTTTGTACAGATGGCAGCCCTGCGCATACAGCACTCTTGCTTCATCTCCTGCATACTGCTGTATACCTTCAAGAGGAGTAATATACAGAGAAGAAGTTCCTGTATAATTACCAACCAGAGCGTCTCTTGAATTCGCGTTCGGACCGATTACGGCAATCGTCCCAACTTTCTTCTTATCCAGCGGCAATATATGATCTGTGTTTTTTAACAGGACCAGACTTCTAAACGCCGCTTCCACAGACAGTTCTGTATGTTCCCGGCATTCAATCTTATCATAAGAAATACTCTCATACGGCGATTTGTAATCCTCCATCATCCCAAGACGGATACGGACATCCATGAGACGTTCCACCGCTTCTGTGATGGCGTCCTCGCTTACAAACCCCTGCTTCAGCGCTTTGCCAAGATGCAGAAAAGCGCTTCCACAGTTCAGATCGCATCCATTATTTACTGCCATTGCGGCAGACCTTTCCACTGTGTCTGTTACACAGTGATGCAGGTGGAAATCATTGATTGCCCAACAATCAGATACTACGTGTCCCTCAAAATTCCATTCATCTCTCAGAATATCCCTAAGCAGTCTCCGGCTTCCGCATGCGGGCTCCCCGTTCACTCTGTTATAAGCGCCCATCACAGCCTCTACCTTCGCATCCTTTACACACCGGCAGAAAGCATACAGATAAGTATCATACAGATCATGCTCTGATACCTGTGCGTCAAATTCATGACGCAGCGCCTCCGGCCCGCTGTGTACTGCAAAATGCTTGGCGCAGGCGGCGGCTTTCAGATGATCCGGATCGTCCCCTTGAATTCCTCTGATAAATGCCATACCAAGTTCTGCCGTCAGGTACGGATCCTCGCCGAATGTTTCATGTCCCCGTCCCCATCTCGGGTCTCTGAATATATTTATATTCGGCGCCCAAAAGGTCAGTCCCTTATAAATCCCCCTGTCTCCGCGTTTTGAAAATTCCTGGAACTTTGCACGTCCTTCCGTAGATATCACATCTGCAATCCTGTACAGAAAATCCGGATCAAATGTCGCCGCCATCCCGATTGCCTGGGGAAAAACAGTGGCAACTCCCGCCCTCGCCACCCCGTGCAGTGCTTCATTCCACCAGTTATACGCCGGTATCTTAAGCCTCTCGATAGCCGGCGATTCATACAGCATCTGCCATATTTTCTCCTCTGTTGTCATCTGCTCTACAAGCTCATGTGCATACTCTCTTGTTCTTTCACTCATTTCCCTGCTCCTTAAAATGATATTTGTTTATCTATACTTTAGCAAAATATAATTCTGAAATCTATCTGTTTTTTGCCTGCGAATTATCAATTATTGCTATTTCCTTCTTGTCATATACGACAGATAATATTACAATTACATTATATAGAGAACGCAACGGGAGAAAACTATGATTGAGAATCTAAACGGATTACACGAGATCGTGAATTACAAAGAAAATACCAATCTCCGTCTATACACCAATACCCAGGCAGAAGACTATCCGAACCACTGGCATACTCCTCTGGAAATCATCATGCCGCTAGAGAACACATATTCTGTCGAAGTCAACCAGAGTACGATTCTATTAAACCCTGATGATATCATTTTCATCAGTCCAGGGGTAATCCACGCCCTAAAAGCCCCGTCATGCGGCAGACGTATCATCTTCCAGGCCGAGATCACCATGCTCTCTTCCATCCGCGGATTTGGCTCCATTATAAGCCATATATCGCCTGCTTTAAAAATAACAGAAGACAATTTCCCCAGAATACACCGGCAGATTTCCTGTTTACTCCTGCAGATCCAGAAAGAATACAACACCGGCAGTCTTCTGCTTGAAACTGTCGTTTATTCAAAATTGCTTGAAATCTTCGTCCTGATCGGCCGCAATATAACAGATCATTTTGAGCATCTCTGCGGCGGCGGCCATGTACACAAGGAATATTCTAAAAAGTTCCTTTCCATCTGCAATTACATTAACGAACACTTCTGTGAAGACTTGACTCTTGATGATATTGCAAAACAGGCCGGGTTCAGCAAATATCACTTTACCCGGCTTTTTAAGCAGTTTACTGCTACAACCTTTTATCAATACCTTAACCGGAAAAGAATCGAACACGCCGGAAGACTTCTTGCAGATCCGGACACGTCCATCACGGATGCCGCACTCAGCTGCGGATATACAAGCCTGTCTTCCTTCATACGCATGTTCAAAATAATAAACGGCTGTACACCCACCGAATATCGGAAAATGTTCTCCAGCCGTTTTCCTCCAGAATCATAGTCTCCTATGCCTGCAGCGCATCGTATGCCAGCCACGCAAAGTCTGCATAATTGCCGTTGCTTTTACCGTTTGCAGATGCATACATCCCGACCGTACACCCTACAAATCCTCCTGCTTCCTCCGTCGTATATGGCAGCAGGCTGATATCTTCTGCCGCCAGAGTCTTCTGTCCGCCTGCTTTTACCCACACCGCCGCCGTCTGTTCCCTGGCTCTTAGTATAATCTCTGCCATTCCCTCCTGGCCAATCGGCGTTTCAGATATAATCTGATCCCTTCCATGTATATGGGCGGTTACACAGAATATTCTTCTGCCTTTTTTCTCTGTTATCTCCATTCGCAGATGATTCTCATGGTTCTGATAGTACACCAGTCCTGCACTTTCCTGCTCCCTGGGCACGAATTCTACTCCCACGCTTACTTCAAAACAATAGTCCTTCTGTCGGATTCCCAGATAAGATGCGTTGACTTTATCAATAATCCGTTCTTCTCTTGCATATAACCGCAGAAATCCCGGCCTTGCCCCAAGAGAATATTGCTCTTCATTCCTTGTCTGTAATCCCAGAAGCCTGTCGTCTAATTCTCCTTCATGGAAATGCAGATGATCGTGATGGCTAATCTCATCTGCAAATCTATACTCCTCAAACGGGAGTTCCACTCTGTCGCAAAGCCTGCCTGTTCCGGCATTGATCACCGGCCATCCATTCTCCCATGTCACCTTGGCAAGAAACGATTCTCTTCCCATACTGCTGTGCTGCCTGCATCTTCTTGAGGCAAGCATAATGATATACCAGTTCCCTTCCCCATCATCCACAAGATCCCCATGTCCCGCATAAACAACCGGATAAGAAAGCCCAAGATCCCTGTGAGTAAACACCGGATTTCTCGGACACCCTTCGAACATTTGGAAGAGATTCCTGCACCTCGCCGCACAGATACTGTGTTCCGGCCCCGTGCCGCCTTCCGCGTATATCAGATAGTAATATCCGTCTATTTTATACAGATGCGGCCCTTCCGACCACAACGCACCGTGCAGCGCCTCTTTCCATATGACCTGGCTGCCGCCTACTAGTTTCATATCGTCAAGATCCAGCTCTTGTACCCATATCTCCCAGTCTCCATTATAACGCATCCCCTGTGAATTCGGTCTTGTTCCCACATAATAGCACTTGCCGTCCGTATCGAAAAACAGGCTCGGATCAATCCCCTGCGCCTCTTCTCCAAGATAATACGGATCTGACCAGGGCCCGGCGGGATCCTGCGCTGTTACAACAAAATTCCCGCCCCGTGTCATATTCGTAGTAACCATATAGAATATACCATTGTGATGCCGGATTGTCGGGGCGAATATCCCCTCTGATATCTCGCCTCCCTTAAGCCAGACTTGCTCCTTTCTGTCAAGGATATTGCCCGTCTGCTCCCAGTGCGCCAGATCCCTGCTATGGAATATCGGCACGCCCGGAAAATATGAAAAACTCGAATTCACCATATAATAATCTTCTCCCGCCCTACAGACAGACGGATCCGGATAAAAACCGCATAATATTGGATTTAATGCTGTTACCATTGTATTTTCCTCCATTTTTCTCTCTATTTCTGTTTATCGTTCCTGCTCGTTTTCCTGGCTTTTATTCCTGTAAGGCAACGATTCAAACTGCCGCGCCCGTATTCTGACCTGCAGCAGCCCTCTACTCAACATAACCAAATCCAAGTATGGTACATTTCTTTCCACGCTCCGGTTCTATCCGGACCATATGTCTTGCGCCCGTCTTTTCATTTAGAATAATCATCGGATTGCAATGTACCCATCCATTGACAAACGGATCTGCTGTTCTCACATGTCTTCCGTCAACATAAATCTCTGCCCTGGAAGCATCTGTTTCCCCTGTATCCTTGAATATCAGTACCAACGCGCGGCATGTAATCTCCATCTCAAAACAGGTCTTTCTGGTATCCGCACCATTATAATGCCAGTTATAAGGGAATTGTGCTGCCGGTTCCAGACTATCATCCATCTCTACACATTGCAGAATATGGTCTGTCCCGGTAAAACCTCCCGGATTTATCACCGCCTTGTCATAACTGTCTCTGCAATCCAGCAGCCTGACCTGTTCAAACGTATTCCCAATCAGCGGCGGCGCCTGCGCCAATCTCTCTGTACGGTCTTTCTCCTCTGCCGTCCCTGGATGCAGACCGGCCTGTTCCCACAGATATCCAAGGCAGTCCGCCATGATCATATGTCCTACATTGGACGGATGGTAGATATCATAGAAAAACTGATTCTTTGTAAGAACTCTCCCTTCTTTGGACTTCTTGTAAAACTGCTTTGTTACTGCATCTTTTATACTTACCATAGGCAGATTGTAATGCCTGCCGATTGGTATCATACGCTCCTGCAGATTCTCATCATCAGCAAACACAGAGAATAACAGGATGACAGCCGGCTTACACGGCAGCTTCAGCGCTTTCCTTATAAGGCTTTCGTAACAGTCGCCCTGTGTTTCGTCTCCTCCGTCGTTGACTGCAAATTCGATAATGATCATATCCGGATTCTCTGTACCGTCTCTTAACACATCTCTTTCAAAACGTATCATACCGAGTTCCGAAGGCGTGCCCCCCACGCCTGCTTTGATAAGACGCACGTTATCCCCGTTTCCATATCTTTCCTTAAACAGCCTGTATGACTGCCCCGCATAACATTTGGTATGAAGCGGGGCCGCGCCTGCTCCTTGTGTGACTGAGCCGCCTATATACGCGATTGTGACTTCCCTGCCGCGTCTGGCGTCGGAAATGACTCTTTTTAGTCTCTCCGTATCCCCTAATGCTGTCAGCGAATCCGCTATCATGCTTCTATACTCCCCGGAACTACAGTCTATCTCATCTTCGACCGTTATTTCCGGTGCTTCAAACCCATCATTCAGATAGAATCTTACATTTAGCTTTGCCGGCTGCATAGCTCTTTCCATAATCACTTTAATCTGCCCCGGCACGCAATCATCCTCCCGCCACACGATATCAGACAGATATATTCTTTTTTCAACGCCATTTCCCTTCAAAGCCAGTTCTAACTGCGTACCTCCGCCATAGATATCCTTTTTCCCGTACATTTGAAACCGAAACAGCACTTCCTCATCCGAATCTTCTGTCTCCGCCGAGACTCCTATGCTGTGTACAAGCTTTTTAAAACCCTCCACACTTCTTAAAAGCATGAGTTCTTCTTCATCCGTAATCCCCCCGGTGATTCGGGCGCTGTTCACCAGCCTTCCGCTATCCTCATACAGATACTGAATTCCCCTGCCGTCTTCCATCCTCGCCCCAAATATATCCTTATTCCGGATAATATAGAATGAATCTCTTCTTTTTTCAGGATCCCGCGGCGCTGTCAGTCCATTCATATCCCTATCCTCCCTTCTGCCATTCTTCTCCTCTAAAATATCCCATCACGGCAAGGTATTCTTTTCAATTATTGCTCTCTGCTTTCTATATATTGCTGGTTTTGACCAACGCTCTACTCATATACAAAATCCCGGAATGATACCCTTCCCCCAGTCTGTTTGGATGCAAAGAGGAACAGCCCGAAACGGCATCCTGTAAAATGATCCAGATCAAAATATAACCGATGTGTTTCTCCCATCTGTACAAAGACGGCTCTGTCTTCATCATAGTAAAAAAATCTTGCCTCATCCTTCATATGTTCGAACTCTGCCTCTACCCTGAACCGCACAGTTGTTCTTCCGGAAGATACCGCAGTCTGTTCATCGTGGTTACTATACCTGGAAAACCACAGCTTCCCCTGCTTCCTTGTAACGGCTATCATACCATAATTCCCCTGAAGTACACATATCCCTGCGTAATCCCCCTCTGACAACCCAGCCGCGTCCACCGTTACTTCCGCCGCACACGCAGGAAATCTCATCCTTTGGGTAATCGTATTCTTCGCCTGCAGGAGACTGTTGCAGATCTTTGAAGCCGTCAGCGTATAGGAACCAAGGATTCCGTCCACTTTACAGCAATTCCAATCAGGTTCATGATTGAACTGCCATCTGCTGTTCAGGTGATACTCCCCATTCTGATCCGGCCTGCAGATGAAATCATCACTGCCGGCCAGCGGCTGATATATATACCCCGGCCTTGTACTTTGTGTTTCAATATTCTCCGGGATTCTCCCGCAATCTCCGAACACCGGATAATTCTTCACCCATCTGACAGGAACAAGGATTGGAACTCTCCCTACAGCGCCGTAATCTTGAAACAGTACGGCATACCACAGTCCTTCCCTGGTATCTACAATTCCCCCCTGCGCAACCCCCTGGCCGCAATATCCCCTGTCATCTTCTAACACATCTCTGCCGTGAAACTCTCCTTCCAGAGTTTCCGCAGTATAACATGCCTGTATCCTCATCCATCTGTCCCTCCGTGAATGAATCAGAAAAATATAATACCTGCCATGGATTTTGTATATGTGGGAGCCCTCATAGCCCAGGACTGTATTGCCTTCATCACTTACAATCATACGGTGCAGTCCGCCTTTTAACGGACCTGACAGATCTGCATCAAGCTCTGTCAGCCAGATATTACCGTTTCCATAGGCAATATATATTTTTCCATCATCGTCAAACAGCAACGAGCAGTCATGATAAAATCCCTCTATTATCTTTTTATCCCATGGTCCGCGAATATCAACTGCGGTGTACAGGTATGTTCTTCCTGTATCATTTGCCACAAAGCAGACATAGAACGTCCCATTATGGTAACGTATAGAAGCCGCCCACATCCCTTTTCCATATATATTCTTATCCCCTTCAAGCTTCTGTCCGGGCGTGCCGTCCAGCGTATCATAGATATAACACGCATGCTCCCAGTGTATCAGGTCAAATGACCGCAGGATCTCACATCCCGGCATAAAATGCATCGTTGTTGCCACCATATAATAAGTATCCCCGACACGGATTACATCCGGATCAGGACAATCAAATTCTATAATCGGATTCATAGACTGCCTCCTTCTGATTTTGGGTACGATTATGTAAAACAAAACTGTCGGAAAACGGCATTTACAGCATTTCCCAACAGCTCTGTCAATTAGTACTGCTATATAGTTATACTTTTAATCTCTTCTTTCTTTTTCTACGGTAAACCACGGTTCCCGCCGCAACGCTGGAAACGACCGACAATCCAATCCATAGTCCCAGTCTGTTCTCATCTCCTGTCCTTGGAGCCTTCGCTGCGGAGCTGTTCCCCGGCTGTGAAGTATTCCCTTCTGCTTTCCCTGTACTGCCCGGCTTCTGCGTACCGCCCGGTTTCTGCGTATCATCCGGCTTCTGCGTACCGTCCGGTTTCTGCGTATCATCCGGCTTCTGCGTGTCGTCCGGTTTCTGCGTGCTATTGTCTGACAAAAGAATCGTGCCGAATACTCCCGGTGAGGACCACCCCTGTCCGGATTCATCATACCAGCTTACCGTACCGATACGTGTTCCGCCTTTTCCATCATTAATCTGCATGTCAAAACCAATCTCTGTTCCTGCCTCCGGCGTTATATCCGTCCATTTGCAGGCAGCCTCCACAATATATCCGTCTTCTGTCTTTCTTGTCTGTGAGATCAGGTTATCTGCTATGCATTTTTGACCGTTAAAGCTCGGCTCATTCTCATAATTAATACGATACTGCTTGTCATCCTCTTCAAAGCTGTCTGTCTTATGGTTATTCTCGTCTATAAATATCTCCACAGAATCCTGCTCGTGCGCTGCCTCGGAAGACTTATCCAGAGAAGGATCCTTTACTTCCATCCACAGATACAGATAATCCTTATCCCATAATAACTTTCCTGCCGCCGAAGCTTCCGGAACTCCCGTGACAATTGTAAGAGGTACCGCGGCGACCTTCCCCCACAATGCATCTTCTTCTCCATCTATGGCGATCGTACCATTGTTTACGGTCATATAAGGCTTTGTCATGGCAGCTGCAAAATACTGGCTGCTCTTCTCCTGTGACATCTTCTTATCATTAAACGCCGCCTTCTTCTCTCCATCCGTAACAACCACATCAAACGCAAACCTGTCGGCTGCTTTTAGTTCTCTGCCCACCGTGAACTCGGCAATATAACCTCCGTCTGTCTTCTGGGCGTCACTGCGCATGATTGTCATCTTCTCCGGTTTTGCAGTCCCGTCAGAACCATTCGTCCAGTCCAGATACAGGTCGACGCCGTCGCTTCCATCTTCTGTTTCATCCTTAACCGTTACTTTTATCTTCATTTGATTTTCTTCCCATACGATCTGGAAGGAAGCATCTACATCGTCTATACCGCTTATCTGATAGGTCTTACTCTTTGCATACGGATCATCTCCCCCGAGAGCCTGCATAACTACAACATTATTGATATAAGGCTCAAGCCTGGTATCGTCTGCAAACGCGTAAAACGCGGGTTTTGCTTTGTAATCATCATCGAACAAAAGAGGCACGTGTTTCTTGGAACCATCCGAACCTCCTCCCGCGGAGTTGCTGTCCTGAAGCCAGGAATATTTGTCAATCACACCCCATACTGTCATACCATTGATGTCGATACCCTCCATGGCATCTACTTCCTTCAGCACATCATAGATTTCTTTATAACGATATGCCTGCTTCGTATACTCACCGGCCCGTGTTGCATCCGTTCCATCATATTCATTGCTCGACTTAAGATCCAGTTCTGTAAACTGAACCTTACCCACGATTTTTCCATAGGTGACGGCCGCATTCTTAATCTGGTTCGCCGTAGGCCCGGCCATATCATAGTGTGCCTGCATGCCCATACCGGTAATTCTGGTCGGAAGATCGGCATCCTTCTCATGCGATTTGACCTCTGTAAGAAGCTTCGCGATACCATCTACCTTATTGCCTGAGCATTCATTATAATCATTGTAATAGAGTTCCAGTCCTTTCGGCGCATAATGATTGGCGTAACGGAAGGCGTTGATAATAAAGTCCTGATCCCCATAAGCCTTCCACCAGCTGGATTTCTCATCCTCTTTCCGGTAGGTGCCGGTGCTGTCGCTGACCGCCTCATTCACTACGTCCCAGCCATAAAACATATCCTTATATGGACTATCCTTGCCAAGGAAATGATTCAGCACGCTCTGTATGTACCATTCCTGGCGGGCATCCATAACCTCTTTGGATGCATACGGCTTATCCTTGTTCCAGTCTTCGTGGAAAAACCACTCCGGCGCCTGGGAATGCCATACAAGCACATGGCCCCTGATCTTAATTGCAGACTCCGGATTCTTATCATTCCAGTCCTTTATAACAGCAAGTATCTTCTCCGCAAGTGTAAAATCCATCTTCGGAACCCGATATCCGCTCATTACTGTTCCGTCTGCGCGCGTCCAGGTAACAGATTCCATCTCAGGAGGCGCGTCATTCTGATAGCCGAACACAGCATCCATCTTCAGTTCATTTTCAAAAGTCACTGCATTGAAATGCTTTTCAACCAATTTCATAAGTGTGCCGTCAGATAAATGGCCATTGGCAATACATGTACCTGTATAAGCATCTGCTCCCAATCCGTCCGCACTTGACACTACGGATTTCAAATCAGGAATATTTGATTCTATATCCTTCTGTTCTTCCACCTTTTCCCGCATCTCAACACCTGTTACATAGTATCTGCCCTTTACACAGTCGCCGCTTCCATAATTCGTTCCCTGTTCCAGGATACGTATCACCAACTCCTCTGCCTCTCCTTCAAACTGTGGTTTAAAGATTCCGTTAAACTTCGTCCACACTCCGGCCTCAATCTGTCTGACACAGTTATCGTCCAGAATCCCCGAAGAATAAGAACCCCAATACGTCTGGTTACTGCCTACAGATACATATGGCGCAAAAGATATTTCTCTTTGGTCTGCCGGCGCGTCCCTGTAGTCTTCCCCGTCAAGCTTCACCCAAAAAGAATATTCATAGGTTTTCCCTGACTGCAAAATCCCTGTCATATCCTGCGCAAAACACTCCTGACTGCTTGTCCTGTTTCCAATTGCACCATACGTGGCAATGCCGTCTGGTATAGCTTCACCGGATGTCTCTGACGTAATCGCCGCCCCGCCCGAGCCTTTTTCCCAAACAGACAGATCCTCATCTGCAAAATCCGGATTTTTCACAAGGTTATCCCTTTGATTCACTTCTGCCTTTTTTCCTCCTATTTTAAGATTGTCTACATAAAAAGTCAGATCTTTGCTGCCTTTCAATTCAATCTTCACTTGTTCATGCTTCTCATGTGCCGGAATAATGAAAGTACCGCTGATGGACTGCCAGTTTTCATCCAATATAACTTTGCTGTCATAAGTTACCGTTGCTGCCTGTGAAGAAGCCCAATCCGAACTTGCACTTGTAATCTGCAGCTCCACCGTTCCCTCCGGCGTTAGGGTGTCTGCTTTTGCATAGAAAGAGAACTCATAGGATACCTCTGGTTCCAGAATAGATGCGATATCTCCGGCACATATCTGTGCCGTACCGATTCCTTCACCGTCCGGCGTCACTTCCACATAATAACCTCCGCTGTCTTCCGCCGGCTTTTGATCTCCCTCATATGCTTTCTGTGCAATATTGTCCTTTCCCCAGTTTCCGTCACTCCACCAGTATAAGCCATTACTGTCAGAGCTTTCAAAACCTGTATTATAAGCTTCAAGGAGATTCTCCTGAATGCTTTTTACGCTCTGCTGCTTCGTTTCTTCGACTTGTATATCACTTGTGCTTTCCGCTGTTTCTGCGGCGCGGGCTGTTTCCGGGAACACACCGCCGGCAAACACTGCTCCGGCAATTGCAATTGCCAGAAACTTCTTCCCTGTTATCCTGACCATATAAACCTCCTACTCTTAATATTGCTACAAAGGCCCCGTATACTCTGTTTATTATATCATGCATACCGGTCTGGAAAACCTCACAAACTATAGAAAAATACAAGAGAAATTAAAGGGAAAAAGCCTCTCGCGGCTTATACGATAGCATGCAAAAGCGTAAGCACACGCCTGAGTTCTCCTGCTTCCACCTGTCCCGGCGCCGACGCCTTCCCTGCCGTTCCAAACGTCACCGCAGAACCGAACGTCTCCCCGCACAATCTGCTGATAACCCCCATCCCGTCCATGGACATGGTAATCACCGGGCGGCTGGCATATTCGGAGCACATCTCCTCCGTCGCCGCAAGCAGCGTCAGCACATCCTTCTTACTTCGCGGCATAACCGCAATCTTCAGGATATCCGCATCCAGCTCCTGCATCCTGCGAAGTCTCGCCACAATCTCCTCCTTCGCCGGCGTCTTCTGAAAATCGTGGTTAGAGCCCACCACCTTCACCTGACAGGCATGGGCACATCGTACAATTGCCAACGCTGTATCATCTCCTGAAAACATCTCCACATCCACCATATCAATATATCCCGACTCCGCTATTCTCCGGTTCAGCTCCACATAAGCCGCCTCTTCAATCTCCTTCTCTCCGCCCTCTCTGAATGTGCGGAAAGTGAATAACAACGGCGTATCGCAAAGTACATCCCGAAGCTCCCCTAAAGTATCCTCCACCTTCTTATATTCGAAGACGTCGTCGTACCAGTCGGCACGCCATTCAACCATATCCGCGCCAGCCGCCAGCGCACTCTCTGCCGCTTCCCTGATCTCTGCCCTCGTCCTTCCCACGGCCGGGACACAGATCTTCGGCATCCCCTCGCCTATCCTGACATTTCTCACAATTACTGGATTCATACTTCTTCTCCACCTATTCTCTTTTTTATTACTATAGCAGAGATTATACACCACATTGCTTCATCTGATAACCACCAACCTGTTTTTGATGTTACAATTTATTGTAAATGTTCAGAGAATTTGATAAAATATAATTATATTTCATTCTGATGAGACAGCAAAACTATATCTATCAACCAAGGAGGCCATACCAGAGATGAACCTTAAGCTGCTTGAAGACCTGCAGAACAACATTTCCAGAGTAATGATCGGAAATGAAAGAACCATGAAGCTCATCACCGCCGCCATTCTCGCCAGAGGCCATGTGCTTCTGGAGGATGTCCCCGGAACGGGCAAGACCGTGCTTGCCAAATCCCTTGCGCGTTCCGTCAAGGCACAGTTTGGGAGAGTACAGTTTACCCCCGACCTGCTGCCCTCCGACGTGACCGGGCTTAACTACTTTGACTCCAGGGAGGGGGGATTTGTATTCCGGGAAGGCCCCGTCTTCTGCAACATCCTCCTGGCAGACGAGATCAACCGCGCCACTCCCAAGACACAGAGCAGCCTTCTGGAATGCATGGCAGAAGGACAGGTAACGGTAGACGGCAAAACCAGGATATTAGAAGAACCGTTTTTTGTGATTGCTACCCAGAATCCGCTGGAGACGCTGGGTACATTCCCGCTCCCGGAAGCGCAGATGGACCGTTTTCTCATGCGGATCGGCATGGAGGATATGACTCAGAGCCAGGAACTCGCCATGATCGAACGTTTCCTTGTGGACGAGCCTCTTGCCGCCCTTGAAGCTGTCTGCGAGAAAACGGATCTTGTAGAGCTGCAGACCCGGTGCCGTGAAGTATACATCCATAAGGATCTGTTGAAATACATGACCGGGATCATCCACGCGACAAGAAAGCACCCGAAGCTTCTGCAGGGCACAAGTCCCAGAGGCACCCTTGCTTTCGTGCGGGCCGCACAGGGCTTCGCCATGACGGAAGGACGGGAATACGTCGTGCCGGAGGATATCAAGACGGTCGCCGTCCCGGTCCTCTCTCACCGGCTTACACTGGCTGTTCCGGCAGAGGGTATACGGTACGAAGAAGAGATCGTCCGGGAGATTCTGGACTCTGTAAATGTTCCCGTCGAAGAGTGGTCGCGGACATAATAAAAATCTCAGGAGAAACAACCATGTTATTATTACTGCTTGCCGGAGCCGCAGTATTCTACCTGCTCCAGCACTTCATCTACCAGCGGTACTGGAATGCAAGGCTTGATATCGCGGTAGAATTCGAAGCACACTCTGCCTACGAAGGCGACACTTCCTTTCTCAGGGAGGAGATTACCAACGATAAGCGGCTTCCCCTTCCCGCACTGGAGGTCAATCTTGCCATGGACCGCGCCCTTAAGTTTTCAGGCGAGGCAGAGGATAACGCCAGCGTGACCGACCAGAGCTACCGGCGAGATATATTCTCCCTCTTCATGCGTCAGCGGGTAATCCGGCGGCTTCCTTTTGTATGTGAAAAGAGAGGTTATTACGAACTCACCAAGGCTGAGGTGATCGGATATGACTTCTTCTTCTCCAGAAGCTTTCATGATGACCGGTTCCTTCGAACCGCCCTGTATGTATATCCAAGACTGGTTGACACCCGCCGGATCACGCTGCTTTGCAAGGCTGTTTCCGGTATGATCGTGACGCAGAACCGGCTCTTTCCGGATCCTTTCTGCTTTTCCGGAATCCGGGAATATCATCCCACCGACCCGATGAGCCACATCAACTGGAAAGCCTCCGCAAAGGGGCAGGGCCTCCTGGTCAACCAGTTCGACTCCACCACGAATATCCGTCTGGAGATCATCCTGGATACGGAGGATTCCGGAATCCTCCGGCATGATGACCTGACGGAAGAAGGCATACGGATCGCCGCATCCCTGGCGTCTTATATCGTGAAGAAACGCATGGAGCTTACGGTTACAGGAAACGGAATGAACCGTGTCTTCCTAAAGGACGGCGCCGGACAGATACAGAGCCTGTACCGCGAGCTTTCCCGCATCGATATCCATAAGCCTACAGACAGGCTGTGGGAAACGCTGAGAAAAGAGAAGGAACAGCTTAAGGCCTGTATGATCTACGTAATCATTTCCATGAATCAGGACAAAGACACCGTCCGGGAAATCGCCTCTATGGCAGAAGGCGGCCGTCCCATCCTGTGGGTCATCCCGGTCAGGCATAATGCAGACATCTGCGTGAAATCCATACGGGGTGTTCATATCTTTACCTGGGAAACGGATAATTAAATTGCAAAAAGAAGGTGAAAAGATGATAAAAGAAAAAAGCCCTACGCTGATCCTGCTTTCATGGATACATAATATTCTGCTTTTTGAGGGGATCTACGTGCTCGCCGCGGCCATACGGGAGATACGGGGCCGCGGGGCCGTCTTTTTCCTTCTTGGCGGACTGATACTGATCTTCCCCATAGCCCTGTCCTACATCGTAGTCCGCAGATGCCGGAACCTGGGGATTTTCCTTGTGTTTTCCCTTGCCGTGACCTGGGGGATACAGGCCGTCAGCCGGGATCTCCTTGCCACCTTGCTTACCGCCTTCGTCTTCCTGTTCCGCATCTATGTGAAGATCAAGCAAGGCGAGATCCGCCGGAAGATGCAGGAAATGCCGGGCGAAGCGGGCGCACAGGAGGACAGGGAGATGTGGGAGGTTCCGACCCTTCTCACCGCCCCAAGGACGCCGTACTGCCTGATCTTCGCGGCAATGTATCTGGGTGTGGTTTCCTTTCACCGGCAGGCGCTTTTGAATCTTATGCTGGGACTTCTTGGCGCAGAGATATGCGTCTGCCTGGCATACCGTTATCTGGAACGCCTTGACGGGTTCGTGCGGCAGAATGTCCGCGTTGCCAATCTCCCTGCCCACACCATGAAGCGGATTGGAAATGCAATCCTTCTGGCCGGAATTGCAGGACTCGCCATATGCATGCTCCCGGCGGCCATTTACCATAAGGAACCTCTGTCCGATCTCCGGTTTGAATCTCCGGAAATGAAGGGACAGATGGAACTGTTCTATGAGGAAGAAGCTGAACCGGACTATCTGATGGAGGAACTTGCCCGCTTAAAATCGCAGGCGAAGGAGACGCCGGAGTGGTTGAAGAAATTTTCCGAACTTCTCGGCGTCCTTACGATGGCCGGATTGATCTATGCGGCGCTGCGGATAATTCTCAGGCTTATCCGGCACGCGATGGTATCCTTCTCGGATGACGGAGGCGACGAGATTATCTTTCTTAATGATGAAGCGGGGCTTATGCCGGAAAAACGGCGTCTTATGAAGAGACGCGAAAAAGACGGTCTCCGTTCTCCGGACAGGAAGATCCGCCGACTTTATAAACGGCTCATCCGGCGCGCATTGCGCGAAAAACCCTATGGAACAGAGACGCCGTCGGAACTGGAACACAAGGCCGGACTCTATGCAGATATGGTCACAAATAGAGATACAGGCAGAATACATACATTATACGAGAAGGCACGGTATGCGAAGGATGCATGCACCAGAGAAGAAGCAAAGCAGACTGCACAGATTCTGTCCGCTCTGCGCAGGTAAGCCCAGATACAGCATTCATTACGTGTCCGCTAATCTGACAAAACCTAAGAAGCCGTTATTTGCCGCGCCAAGCCCTGCTTTTCCAGAGTCCTCTAACCGTTCAGTCAACGTCCGAAAACTGCTTTCCTCAGTATACATTCCCATCTGCAGGAAATCCGTCCCAAAATCATGCGCAGCAGCAGGCTGCGTCAATTCGATTTTGGGACGGACCATCCTGCAAAGCGGGGCGTACAGCTTGCCCCGCTTACTCCACGATCAATGGCACCACCGCGCTCTTCTTCACATCCACAAGTCCCATATCTGTCAGCTTCAGCGCCGGACTCACCGGCAGACCCAGCGTCCCAAGGGACATAATCGGGTTCCCATGCCGGTAACCCAGCTCTTCCAGACTTTCCCTTACGGCTTTCAGTCCCAAAGCCGCCTCCTCTACGCCCCGGTCAGACAGTATCCCGCACACCGGCAGCGGCAGTTCTGCAAGAATCCTCCCATCCTTAACCGTCAGACATCCTCCCTGCAGCTCCTGGATCCGTCTCACCGCAAGCAGCATATCCTCCGGATTATCCCCGGCCACAAAGAGATTGTGATGATCGTGGAAATACGTAGCGGCTACGGTTCCTTTTTTCAGGCAGGAACCCGTGATAAACCCATACCCGATATTCCCGTTCTTGCCATGACGCTCCAGAACCATCGCAAGCAGACACCCGCTGCCCTTCCATTCCAGCACATGATCTTTCACCGGCATAGTAACCAGCTTCTCCGTCGTCTGCGTCCGGTCGGGGTGTATCTCGATCACACGCACCGTAACCTCTTCCTTATCGCTGTCGGTTCTGACCCGGAAATCCGCAAGCGTCACCTGCGGCAGGCAGACACTCTGATAGAAATCCTCCGGGAACCGGTAGGACGCCTGCTGTTCCCGCCTGTTTTTCCGTGAGAATATCTGGACGCCGTTCTTATATACGCAAAGCGGGCTTAGCACCGCCGGATCCTCAAGCAGCACGAAATCGGCAAGCTTCCCCGGGGCAATGGCGCCCCTGTCATACAGATGCATCCTCCTGGCCGGCGTATACGTCGCACAATAGACCGCCATCTCCATAGGGAATCCGGCTTCCACAGCCTTCTGCACGACATGGTTCAGATGCCCCTTCTCATAGAGGACGTCCGCCATCGTATCGTCCGTCACAAACCCGCAATACTCATAGAGCTGATTCTCCCGGATGTATTGAAGCACCTCCGGCAGCAGCATCTTATCCTGGATCTCGAAGAACATGCCATTCTCGATCCTCTGCTTCACTTCTTCCAGCGTATGCTCTGTGTGATCGCCGTCTATTCCCAGATATAAGAACCTGGCAAGATCCAGATCCAGAAGAGACGGACAATGTCCCTCTATCACATAGCCCGGATGCTCCTCCCGAAGATAGCGGAGAAACTTCGTGATCTCCAGATCGTTTTCCCGGATAATCTGACGGTAATTCATAATCTCGCCGACACAGACCACGTCGTCCTCAGAGAGCAGGTGCTTCATGGCGCTGCAGTCAATAATCCCCCCTGTCGTTTCCAGCCGTTCATCCGTGGATGGCACACTGCTTGGGATCCCGTAGAAGATATCAATGGGAGCATTCTTGGCCGCAGAGATCATCTCCAGGACTCCCCTTGTTCCCTTGACATTCGCCATTTCGTGAGGCTCCGATACGATGGTGGTCACCCCGCACGCCGCCACACAATTTCCAAATGGTTCCGGAGTCAGCATACTGCTCTCGATATGCATATGGATGTCGATCAGTCCCGGAATCATATATTTTCCCCCGGCGTCCAGCAACGCCTCCGCCTGAAACGCCGTCTCCTGCTTCCGGTCGATGTAATAGAACCGCCCGTCCTTTACAGAGACGTCCGCAGGAATAAATTTCTTAAGATAGGTGTTAAAAACCTTTGCATTCTTAATCAGTAAAGAAACGGATTCCATAAACCTTCCTCCTCACCCCCGTATCTTAAACTATCGTATAGAAATAGAGCATGCAGACTACAACAAGTATGTACATAACCGGCTCGATTTCCCTGATCTTGCCGGCCGCAATCTTCATGATCAGATATGCCGGAAGAGCGACACAGATTCCATTCGCGATATTATTTGCGAAGATTGTAAAGGTAACGCAGATAAACGCCGGCAAATATTCTGTGATATCAGAGTAGTTCACATTACGCATCCCGCTCAGCATATTGATCCCGATGAAGATCAGAATCGGGCCTGTAGCCGCAGACGGTATGATCAGCGCGACCGGCGCCAGGAACAGTGACAACGCAAAGAAAATACTCGTGAATACCACGGTCAGCCCGGTCTTGCCGCCGGCCTCCACGCCTGCGGAAGATTCCAGATATGTGGTCATGCTTGGCATCGTGAACAGCGCGCCGAAGCTGGTCGCAACCGCATCCACCTTGAAGCATTTGTCAATACCCGGAAGATTGCCGTCCTCATCCAGATATCCCGCCTTCGCCCCGACGCCCAGCACCGTCCCGAAGGTAGAGAAGAAGTCCGGAACGAACAGTGCAATCAGGAACGGAATGTACGCGAAATTCAACGCTCCCACAAAATCAACCTTCAAAAACTGCTGCCCGATATTGGCCGGAAGAGAGAACAGGCTCTCCGGCAGCTTCGTCACCCCAAAAGGAATGCCGGCCACCGTGGTAAGCAGAATTGCCAGAATCATGCCGCCAGGAACATTGCGTACCTTGATGACAAGGATCAGGACGAACCCGATCACGGCAACGATTACAGACGGAGAGGTCAGATCTCCGAACGCAAGATTATTCTTGTCCCCATTGGCAATGATCAGTCCGCAGTTCTTTGCACCCAGCAAAGCAATAAACAGTCCGATACCTGCGCTGACCGCATGCTTCATACTTACCGGGATTACCCGTACAACAGCCTCCCTGAGTCCCAGAAAAGAGATTACGATAAACAGGACGCCGCTCCAGAAGATGACTCCCGCGGCAATCGGCGCGCTGATCCCTTCATTGGAAATCATAGACGCTACGATTCCCACGCTTCCAAGTCCGGGCGCCAGCGCAAAAGGCCGGTTCGTGTACAGCGCCATCGCGCAGCTTGTCAGGACGATCAGAAGGACCATCGCCGTAAGAACGACATGCTTGTCCAGATTGGCTCCGCCCAGAATATTGGGAACCGTCGCAAGGACATACGCCATGGTTACGAAGGTCGTCAGGCCCGCCAGCAGCTCCGTCTTGACATCAGTGTGGAACTCTGACAGTTTGAATTGTTTTTCAATCCAGTTTTTCATTTGTTTTACTCCTTTTCCTCTTGATAATACTTCCATCTTTATAGTATGATGTGAGAAACAGAATGTCCAATTCATATTTTCCATAAAAAATATGCCTGGATGGAATACAAGAACAGGAGAAGGGCGCAACATGAATTTTCAGGAATTAAACTATGTCTTATGCATTGCAAAGCACCAGAACCTTACCAAAGCGGCCCAGGAGCTGTACATCTCCCAGCCCACACTGACCAAGCATCTGCAGAAGCTTGAGCGGGAGATGAACGGCAAGCTCTTCGTGCGCAGCACCAACACCTATACCGCGACTTACCTGGGACGCAGATACCTTGAGTATGCCAGAAAGGTGCTGGCTGTGAATCAGGATTGGGAGAAGGAACTGAAAGACCTGACCTCCTTTAGCGAAGGCGAACTGAACATTGCATTTCCGCTGATGCGAAGCTCCTGCATGGTTCCCCAGATCATGTCGGTCTTCCATGATCAGTACCCCGGCGTACGGGTCAATCTGCGTGAAGAGACCTATGCCATCCAGGAGCGTCTGCTGCTGGACGATCAGCTTGATTTTGCAATATTTAACGAGGCAAAGCCGCATCCGAAATTAGAATACGAGACACTTCTTAAGGAGGAAGTGCTGCTTGTGATGCCTGCGGGACACCCCCTGGCGTCCCGCGGCGTGCAGACAAGCGGGAAGAAATACCCGTGGATGGACCTTCGCCTGCTTGATAATGAACCGTTTATTCTGCATTTCCCGGAACAGACCACCGGACAGATCGCACTGGAACTGTTCGAAAGATATGGGATCGACCCTCCCGTACCGATCCGCACAAGGAATACGGTAACCTGCGTAAAGCTCTGCCAGATGGGGCTGGGGCTGTGCTTTATTCCGGAAAACTATATAAAAAATATGGATCTCAGGGAACAGCCGCTGTGTTTCTCAGTGGGAGACGCCGGGACATTCAGCACACTGACCATTGCATACCGCAAAGGTGCGTACCTTCCGGTCTATGCACGGGATTTTATCAAGATTGCACGGGAGAAGCTGTGATCAGGCGCCGTACGACTATACCTCAGGATGCTAATACGCACTAAAGCGCCGTTCCTTTTCGGGGAACATATAATTTTTCCATATCTGCGCCCTCCAGTTCGAGCAGCCTGATCTTCCTCTGTATGCCGCCGGCATATCCGGTCAGGCTTCCGTCTGCGCCGACTACCCGGTGGCAGGGGATGATGATTGAGATGGGGTTGTGTCCGACCGCGCCGCCGACCGCCTGGGCCGACATTCTGCCAATGCCGCGGTTCTCTGCGATCTTCCTGGAGATTTCACCATAGGTCGTTACCTCTCCATACGGAATCTCACAAAGAATCTTCCAGACTTCCCTGCGGAATCCGCTTCCCAAAGGAGCCAGCAAAAGTTCATCAATCCGCGGTCTTTCTCCTCTAAAGTAACGATCCAGCCATTCCTTTGTTTCATTCAATATTTTGGAATCTTCTTTTTCTTCCATTTCCATATGCAGGGATTGGGGGAAATATTTTTGTCCTTCCATCCAGACGCCTGCAAGGGCTCCGGCCTTCTCCGCCAGCAGCAACTCTCCGATGGGCGAATGATAGTACATCGTATACAGCATATTCTCCAAGGAGCTATCCCGTCTATTCCGATCCATATTTCTATCCTTTCCTTCTACAGCATCCGAGCCTGTTCTTTTCAACACAGTATCTTGCAGACGTCAATCCACTTTATAAAACCAGAGTATTCCTCTAATTCCTGGGGCGAAAGCTCAATCGCACTATTAGAACTGCCACACGCAGGGAAAACGGTAGCGAAACGTTTCAGCGATATGTCTAAATAAACTTCCACACCTTCATTTACCGCAAAGGGGCAGATCCCTCCGACAGCGTGTCCGACTAAAGACTCTGCTTCATCGAAAGACAACATCTTTGCTTTTGTTCCAAACTGGGCTTTATATTTTGCATTATCAATCTTGGTATCGCCCGCAGCAACAATCAATATCACTTTTTCTCCTACGTGGAATGACAGTGTTTTCGCAATACGGCTTTCCTCGCAATGTAAAGCCTTTGCTGCAAGGGCTACGGTTGCACTTGAAATTTCAAATTCCTGTATTCTTCCGTCAATTCCCTTTGTTTTGAAATATTCTCTTACTTTATCAATAGACATATGATTTCCTCCAGATTATAAGCTGCTAAAGAAATATTTTTTACAGTTTATACTAGCATCTATGATAAAAATTGGCAAGTCCTTCTAAGACAGCCTGATTTTATCTCTGCAATGTATATGGAAAAGTCTCTTGCAAATACAACCTAAAGTGGTAACCGTAATTTTCTCCCTTACCCTTTTGTTTCAATGACTAGTTATAATTTTCATAATGGACCAATTCATCCAACGGAATACGCTGCGACGCATGGCGTTCTGGATCGGCAGGGCTTCCGTCTGCATATCCGATTGCCAAAATATTGATTGGCTCAAGGGAATCCGGAAGACGAAATTCCTGTTTGATAACATCAGGCTTAAAATAACATATCCATACAGAACCTAACCCCAACTCAGTTGCTTCCATCATCATGTGGTCTGTAAGGATCGACGCATCTATATCAACCGTCTTTTTGTTATCAAACGGGCGTGTCCATGCTTTCGTATGCTCGGAGCAAACGATGATAGCCAAGGGCGCTCCATATAGATTTGCCGCTTTTCCTACTTTGTTCAATCCCTCGTCCTCCTGCACAACGATAAGACGGACAGGCTGTAAATTTGCAGCCGTAGGTGCGACATGGGCAGCTAATAAAATTTTTTCCAGCTTTTCTGGCTCTACCTTTCTGCTTTTGTAATCACGGACAGAATAACGTGATTTCGCAATTTCTAAAAATTCCATAAGTATTCCTCCTGTTAAACTTGTATTTTAGGTTTCCCTATACTATAATTATATCGCCAACAAATCAGAAGGCAAGAATGTACTTTTTAGGTATATACTATCCAAAAAGTAAGTTAGGAGAATTTCTATGAGTGTAAATTGCAAAAGCAGTTATAACTGTCCCGTAGAAGCAACGATTGACTTAATCGGCGGGAAATACAAATCGGTCATTCTGTGGCATCTCATGGGTAAAACCCTGCGGTATAGCGAGCTGCATAAATTAGTCCCCAAAGCAACTGATAAAATGTTGGCGCAGCAGCTAAGAGAACTTGAAAAAGACGGACTGATAAACAGAAAAGTCTATCCTGTTGTTCCTCCCAAAACGGAATACTCTTTAACAGACTTCGGCAATACGCTCGCCCCAATCTTAGACGCTATGTGCGATTGGGGAACTGTCTATTTAGATGAATTTCAGTAATTCAGAGCTAACTATCCACAATTCCTGCCGCCCTCCTTAAAAATGCGTCTGTATGCGGCAGGCGACAATCCGATAAACATATGAAAAAAATTTGAAAAGTGGCTCTGGTCTGAAAAGCCTGTCTGCATCGCTGCAGAGGCCGCGGTCACGCCTTGCTCCAGCAGTTCCTTTGCTTTGCCTATGCGAACCGTCTGGAGATACCTGTAAGGTGTAACTCCTTTTGATTTGGTAAACGCACGGAGCAATGTTGATCTACTAAGACCACTGCATTTACAGAGATCATCAAGTGTAATATGCTCTGCAAAATGCTCTTCCATAAATGTGCAGGAGTTCCCTATTTCTTCACTGCATTCTGGAATACACTCCTCAAAAGGTTGTCCATACTGCCCGACAAGCAACGAAATAAGGAGCAGGAGCATTTCTTCCTTTTCAAACGCCTCCCCGCCGTCCATAATCATCTGATGCAGAGAATGAAGATAAAGATTCAGCTCATCATTTTTAATAACATTTTCCGAAAAACCAAGTAATACCCTTTGCCCTGTTATTTCTTCTGCCAATGACAGCATCGTTTCTTTTGGGATATTCAAACCTCTGTAATCAAGCGTTTTGCCGTCGCATTGCACACAACTGTGGTTATCGTTTGGATGAAACAAAAGAATATTTCCCTGATTTACTGTATATTCTTTATTTTTGCAGGATAAACAGCGTGTTCCTGCTTCTATAAAGCCAATCACATAGTAATCATGAAAATGATTCGGAAACGGCTGAGCGATTCCCTCAAAGCGATATGCTTCAAGATGTAAATCATCATCATAGCAGACTGTCCGTACCTCCTTCTGCATGGTAACACCTCCTCGCACTCTATATTATACACAGAATGTCTGCCGGTTTCTTGTATGATATCTTCATTTTCAATAAACACATCCTGCAGCGATCCCGCCCTTATCCCTTTCTGACGATTCCCTGGCCTGCAAATACAGCCAATACTCCAAGCGTAACACTCAGTACCGTATAGATGACAGCCAGATGCATCTTCCCGTCTTTCATCAAATCTGTTGTCTCCAATGCGAAGGAGGAAAATGTCGTAAAGCCTCCGCATATCCCAACCTTCAGGAATAATACCGTTCTGGGATTCAGAAAATCTGTTTTCATTGCCAATGCAGCCACAATTCCAATCAGAAACGACCCCACGATATTTATCATTAGTGTTTTGATTGGAAATACACAACCTTCTTTCAACGGGAGCATCCCGATTAAATATCTGCAGACCGCTCCAATAAATCCGCCAGCCCCGACAACGATACACTCTATCATGACAGCCACCCTTTTCTAATTCAAGATAGGTTAATTATACTTGCTTTCCAGCTTCTTTGCAATGTCTGGTGTCCATGTTCAATTTCCCTGGCTGTCCCCTCATCTACATAGAACCGTCCGCACATAATGTTTCTCTCCTTTTCCTGTCGCAGAGTATCCATTCATTTCCTCCACATCCGCAAATCCACGGTAGTCCATCTTTGTATTCAGGTTCCCGTGGAAAAAATGCGGGTCTGCAATATAATATCTCAATTTATTTCACCTGCTTATCCTGTAATCTTGGCAATTTACTTTGATTGCTGTTTATCACTCGCTCACATTCTCTTTCATCCACAAAATCTTCGGCGCAGTAAATCCTACGAATGAATGCATTACTTCTTCCTTTTGAATATCTTCCAAAGCTTAAACCCTATGAAGTTCGCTCTCCACAATGCAGATCGGACACTCATTCACTAATTAGTTCTACTACCATATCAGCTTTAATGCTCCTGTATCTTCCACAATGCCATTGGATGATTACTAATCCGCCTAATAACCTGTTCATCATCAAAAAGCAGTTCCGGGCAATATTTCTTTTCCCTAAAATTTCTCAAAAAATCCTGCTCATCCGCAGTAAGAACCATTAATTCCGACAAAAATTCCTTTACACGGTTCTTTATTTTTCCCAACTCTATAAATTCTCCCTTTTGAATAACTGGAAGGAGATCCGTCCTTATTTTTCGGATGCTAATCCGATCAATCACATTCACATCATATCTTTCTGGAACCTCTTCCTGTGATATGACCGTATAAAACACCACCGATTTCCTCAGCATCTCATATTCGTCTTTAGAAAACAGATTCATATCAATCATGTTATATGTATCATAAAGATCCCTTGCTGCTGCCCGGCTGAGTAACGCATTGATCTTTGCCGCAAAAAGTTCAACAGGCGAAAGCACGGTAATTAAATGCTCCATATGAATCACATCCGCTAGAACAGGCTTGTCTTCCAGCTCAAACAAATGACTCCTCAGAGAATAATTTATTTCTACTTTGATATTATCCTTCATCCCTCCCAGATTTATATAAGTAAACACAAAAGAATCCAGACTATGGCAACTCCTGCTTCGCAAATTCAGGCTATACCCCTGCGTCTGCATAAATTTTTTCAGGTCTTCTGAAATCTTCTGCCTTTGCTCTAGCATCTCGTCTCGGTTTCCTTCAGAACAATAATCCAGATCGATATCAACTGATAATCTTGGAAGATGGAAGACTGTCAGATTGATGGCTGTTCCCCCTTTCAACACAAGACAGCCTTTCATAATGGGATTACAGTTGATATAATCCAGAACTTCACTTAAACGCACTACTTTTTCCAGTGTATCCCGGATAAAATTCTGCTTATTCGCAATTTCTGACAATTCTGCCTTTGTATAATTAAACAAGCGGTTCTCCTCCTTCATTTATAAGCTGCATGATATCTTCTGGTACGCATAAATTCCATTCTTTTGAAAATATACTCTTTTCTTTTTTCAGATCGTGATAGAGATAACGTGAACTGTTTCCTTTGTTCTTTCTACAGTAATCAAAAAATCCATCTGACAATTTCAGCTGTGGGTAAAAAGATAAAAGGTATCCTGCTTTCTGTGCCAGGAACTGGTTATGGTATTTTCCGAGATATGTGATCAGTCTTCCCTCATCCAGTACGGTGATCATCTCCAGACAGCGCAGCAGTTCTTCCAGTCCCCCAACCTTATCAAAATCCTTTATATTATCAAGCACAGTCCTCTCCTGGTCTGTTACCCGTATCATTTTTTGCAGTGATATTCCAAAATCCCTTTGGACTTTTATACAATGATACCACCGCCCGTCAAACTCAAATTCCCGGAATCCCCGTTCTGCGGAAACATATATATCGGCGAAAACCTGGTTTGCAAGCCCATAAAATTCAAAAGCGGAATGATGGGAAATATAACTGTTTTCTGTTATGGATGAAGCAATCTCAAAAGGAGTTGCAACAGCCTCTTTCGTTTCCAGGCTTATCGTGACATAGTAATTACGGCGTACTGAGTGTAGCAGCCCCTTTTTCTTTAGTGTGTATAATATATTTTTGGTCTTGCATTCATCACCAAATATCTTTGTCGCATCATCAAAAGAAAAACATTTTAACTGCAACAATTTTTCATAATATTCAAGCAGCATAATCTCCTCCTTTTCTTTAATAATATAGCAATAATCTTTCTATTTCAAGTCCAGCGTCAAAAAAATAAAGTCTTCGCCATCCGGATATCTTCCTCATTTAACCGACATTTTTTCTTCGCTTCTGCCCAAAGTTCAGGTTTGTATGCCATCCTGCATCTCCCTTCCTTCTTAAAAGTACGTCCATTTATTCTGCTCCTAGAATCTCCCTTACTAACTCCATATGTGGTCTGTCAGGATTCTTCTGATAGACATTTACATGGTTCAGATCTCCGCACCGGTCTGTAAATGCCGGAAACAGGAATCCACAGTCCGGTTCTCCCGGCTCATATTCTCCGGAAAGCGATTTGCAAAATAGGGAAACCAGAATTTACTTTTTATCAGAAAAGTCAGCCGCCTCTTTGATCCATCCCATCAGTTCATCATCAATCTCGTTTCTATCGGATACAAGAACATGGTGTGTCCACCGATTCGGATAAGGCTCTGATGCCGCATCAATTCTTGCTGATTCCAATTTATGATTCAGCCCAAACGTGATGACAATATAGTTATCCGGACAGTCTTTCTTCTTCCTGACTCTTGCAAAGGAAACACATGCGAACAAATGTCTGTTATAAAAGGATATCTGTGTCTTCTGGACTTTTATCCGTATATCTGTAATCGCTTTTCTTACGCTGCTTTCAAATGCTTCATAGAGCGGCAGCGAATCCATATGCTGATCAAAAAAATGTAAAATATCCTGATCCATCATCGCCCATACTCCTTTTCACACCATTTTGCAATCTCTCCAATTAATTCAAGCGGCAGGGGCTTATCATACGGAAGTTGTATGGCCCCTTTGCTTGTCTTATATTCCTTAAGCCTTTCGGTGAATGTAGCCACTGCTTCCGGGCCGGGATACAGACCTATGTGCTTTTTAAAAGCTGCAAACTGTATCAGATTATGTTTTTTCCAATAAGTCGGCATACTCCATGATATCTTTTCCACCGCATCTGGTATTGCGGAAGCTATTGTACTGTTTACCTGCCACAGAAAGGGCTGTGCCTGCTCTGGCTGGCGTTCTATATATTCTTCAATCGTTTTCGGAGCTTCGCCGCAGTAATGATCCTGGTTTGTATTCTTAAATATACGGCCGCATTTCGGACATTTCCACATTTTGTTCACCTCACTTCCTGCTTATCCGCGAAGGATTTTATCCATAGATTTACCTTTTGCCAGTTCATCAATCAGCTTGTCCAGATATCTGATTTCCTGCATAGGCGGCTCATCGATTGTCTCTACACGAATCCCACAGACCACACCTTTGATTGCTTTCCTATTTGGATTGGGATATGGTGCATTTTGAAAAAAATCACCATAAGTGACAGAACTATTTCTGGCATCTTCTATTTCCTCCGTACTATATCCGGTCAGCCAACAGATAATTTCATTTACTTCATCTATTGTCCGTCCCTTCTTTTCTGCTTTAGCGGTCAGCAGCGGATATACTTTTGCAAAACTCATCGCATACACTTTTTTATTATCCATA
>CAMSTW010000015.1 GCA_947063855.1 uncultured Dorea sp. | reverse complement strand
AAAAACTTCGTAGAGTATTCTACTCTACGAAGTTTTTTGTGAAATCTTCGAAGTAAGTTCCCTGACTGCCTTCCCAAACTACACCCTCTCAATCGCACAGGTATGCTTACCTGTCTTCTCGTCATAGTTAATCCCCACCAACAGAATATTACCGGCAAATGGTTCCAATGTGGCTGTGTATTTCCTGTTCTTAATCTGTGCAATAGCGCCGCCCGACGTCTTGTTCCATTTTAGCTCGATTACCATTGCCGGAAGGCGGGACAACGAAGCCGGGATGAAGACAACATCTGCAATCCCCCTACCCGACGGCATCTCTTCGACCTTAACATACTGTCCGAACGCGGCAAAATACGCGTACTTGACGACCGCTCTTAAAGCCTGTTCATCGTTATAATACTGAGGCGCATATTGCTCTTCTCTGATTTCCATAAGCACAGCCGCCACAGCCTCACTATTACCCGCAATAGTGTCTTCCAAAAGCTTTCTCGATCGTCGGATCAATCTTACCCAATGTCCGCTAAACTGATCGCTACCTAAGAAGCCTCTGAATTCATCCCGGACCTCCTCATTCGGCACATAGACGGTTCTGTGCGCCGAATCATATGTCAAATATCCCAAATGAACCAGAAGGGTCAGGACATCATCCTTCGTTCGGAATCTTTCAAAATCATTTTGAAACTGCGACGTATTTACAGCCGCTTCAGCGCCGCCAATCAGGCTGACCACGGTTTCCTGTAATCCATCGAAATTCATATCAATATAATCTGTCAGCGCCTCCGAAGCAGATGTCTTTCCCCAGAAGGAACGGCACTCTTTCTCTCTGCAGGCATTCATGACAGAATAGGGGTTATAGACTGCATGCTCCCCCGGCAGCTCATATCCGTCGTACCATGCTTTCATATCATCAAAATCCATCTTATTCTTCTCGCAGAGTCTCCTGACCTCTGTTTCAGAAAAACCTGTAAATTCTGCGAAATCTCCCGGATACAGCATAGAAAACTCATGGAAATCGGAAATTGCCGACTGTCTCCTGTCCTTTTTTATCGGCAGGATTCCTGTCATATAAGCAGCAGCCACGGCTTTGGGCGTAAAAGTGCCGCTTTTAAACCACCCTCTGAGCAGATTCAAATATACTTGCTGCGCTTCCTCTTCTTTCACCTCGCGGATCATGGCATCCCATTCGTCTATGATAAAAACAAACGGTCTTCCATCAGACTTCTCTGCGCAATACAGTAATTCATCATTTACCGTTCTTAGTTCCGGCAAATCAGGATGCATCCTTAACAGGTCGTCATGAACCGCCTCCATAATCATTCGCGGCACTTCAATCAACGGCTTTTGCAATGTCCTGGCTTCGGAAATAAAACTGGTAATCTCCAGATAGACTACGTTGTATTGATTCAGATGTGCCAAATATGACTCTGAACGTGCAATTACCTTTCTATCGAACAATTCATGAGAATCACAGGAACAATCATAGTAGGCCGCCAGCATTTTTGCCGCATAGGATTTTCCAAATCGGCGGGGTCTGCTGATACATACGAGGCTGTCGTCCCTGCCGATCCTTTCATTAATCAGCCGGATCATGCCTGTCTTATCCACATAGTTCGAACCGTCAATCTGTCTGAACGCCTGATTCCCGGGGTTCACATATATGCCCATCTTCGGCCTCCTTTCGAATACTTGCTTTTTCTATACCCTCTCTATCTTACAGGTATGAGCCTTACTTTTCTCGTCATAGTTAATCCCCGCCAGCAGAATATTACCAGCAAATGGTTCCAATGCGGCTGTGTATTTCCTGTTCTTAATCTGTGCAATAGCGCCGCCCGACGTCTTGTTCCATTTTAGCTCGATTACCATTGCCGGAAGGCGGGACAACGAAGCCGGGATGAAGACAACATCTGCAATCCCCTTCCCCGACGGCATCTCTTCGACCTTTACATACTGTCCGAATGCGGCAAAATACGCATACTTGACGACCGCTCTTAACGCCTGTTCGTTGTTATAGAACTGCGGTGCATACTGCTCCTCTCTTATTTCCTCAAGAGCCGCCGCCACAGCCTCGCCATTTCCCGCAATCGTATCGTCAAGCAGCTTCTGGGAGCGGCGAATCAGCTTAATCCACCCTGTGTTCACCCTCTTTTGGGAAAGAAATTGCCTAAACTCTATCCGGACCTCTTCGTTTGGGATCTGAACGGCCTGTTCCTCCTCGTCATAAGTCAGATATCCCAGATGAATCAGCAGGGTAAGTACATCATCAGCACTCTCAAATGTCTCAAAATCATTCTGGAAACTGTCCGCATTGACCGGAATCCTCTCTCCGGCAATCAGACGGGCAACCGTAGCCTGCATGCCTTCAAAATCCATGTTAATGTAATTTTTCAGCGACTCCGCAGCCGACGTCTTCCTCCAATAGGAACGGCATTTCCCCGTTCTTAAAGCATTCATGACAGAATATGGGTTGTACACAGACCCAACTGCCGGGAATTCATACCCGTCATACCATGCTTTGACTTCCTCATAGTCCATGTCCTTTTCCGTACAACGATCCATAACTTCCTTTTCTGTAAATCCCACATACTCCGCAAAATCGAATGGATCAAGCATAGTAAACTCATCAAATTCTGATACAGCCGATTGTCTCCCGTCCTTTTTAATCGGCAGGATTCCTGTCATGTAAGCTGCCGCCACAACCTTGGGGGTAAAATTCCCGTTCTTGAACCACTCCCGCAGCAGATCCAGATATATTTTCTGTGCAGTCTCATCATCCTTCGCCTCACGGATCAATGCATCCCATTCATCAATAATAAAGACAAACGGCTCTCCTCCATTTTGCTCTACACAGCGGATTAACAGGTCAGTCAGGCTCTTCTCCTTTGGAAACTCCGGACGCATGGACACCAGCTCGTCATGCAGAGTATTGACAATCATATTGGGGACTTCACGAAGCGAAACCGACTGCCTGTTCGCTGCTGACACGAAGCTTGTTATCTCCAGATAGATCACATTGTAACGGTTCAGATGTGCTGAATATGACTTTGAACGCGAGATTATTTTATTATGAAACAGCTCCTGAGAGTCACAGGAACAATCATAGTAGGCTGACAGCATCTTCGCCGCATAGGATTTACCAAACCTGCGCGGCCTGCTGATGCAAATCAGGTTATCCGGCCTGCCAATCCTCTGATTAATCGAACTGATAAGACCCGTCTTGTCAATATATTCTCCTCTGCATATCTGCGCGAATCCACTGTTGCCTGGATTAAGGTAAATTCCCATCCTGACATCTCCTTCCTGATATAATATCTCTGCCTGCTCCTCTGGCAGACTGTCCTAAAACTGCTTTCCACAAGATGTACGTCCCCATTTGCAGGGAATCTATCCCATCAAGTTCTATATTCCACAATCTTACAAGTGTGCTTCTTCTCTCCGGCGGCAGCATCCTTGTTGTAGGTGATGCCCACAAGAAGAATGGGACGTTCGAAATTTTCCAGGACAGACGGATACTTCTTTTTCAATATCTGATCGATTGCGCCTTCCACAGACTGATTCCACTTCAGTTCAATTACAAGCGCCGGCCAGTCAGAGTCAGGAAGCGGAAGGTAGACAACATCCACAAAGCCCTCGCCCGAAGGGAGCTCCTCAAACTGAAGATAATGATCCCGATAGGTATAGTAGGCTAATTTGATCACACTGCGAAGACTGTCTTCCTTGTTGTAATGAAGAGCCACCGTTTCTTCAGAATGTACTTTCTCAATCTGTGCTGCAACTGCGGCTTCATCCCTCTGAATTGTATCTGCGAACAGCCGCTCACTGTCATCCAGACGTTTTAATGTCGCTTCATGCCTCACTTCATGAATAGAACGTTGGAATTCCTGCTTAATCTCTTCATTGGGAATACGAACCGTTTTCTTTACGGAATCATATGCCAGATATCCTAAATGAATCATAAGTGTCAGCACATCGTCTTTACCCTTAAAGGTGGTCAGATCATTCGCAAACCCTGTGGTGTTCACTTTCACATCCACGCCGCCTATCAGCTCTGCAATCATCTTCGTTAAACCATTGTAATCTTTGCTGATATACTCCAAAAGCCCTTCCGCGGCCGACGTCTCCGTCCAATAGGAATCAAAATCTTCGTTCTCAATTGCCTGGATCACCGAGTTTGGGTTGTATACCGAACCAATACCAGAAAATGAATACCCATCATACCACCGTTTCATGGTATCAAAATCAATATTTTTATCTTCACAAAGCGCCCTGACCTCATCTTCCGTAAAGCCGACAAACTCTCCGTACTTCCTTGGCTTAATCATGGAAAATTCTTTAAAATCAGAAATAGCCGATTGAGATCCATCCTTTTTGATTGGAAGGATTCCGGTCATATAGGCCGCTGCAACAGTTTTGGGAGTGAATGACCCGTTTTTAAACCATTCCCTGAGTAAATCAAGAAATCGTCTCTGCGCGGGCGGATCATCTTTGGCCTCACGAATGACCGCATCCCATTCATCAATGATAAAAATGAATTTCTTTCCGCCGGACTGCTCAACACAATGAATCAAATAATCACATAATGTATCTCCCTCCCTGTGTTCGAATCCGGCCTCCTCCAAATCCTTCCACACGGCCTTTTTCACCATGACAGGAATCTCTCCCAAAGGAACGCCTTCCTGGCGCGCCCTTGATATGAAACTCGTTATCTCCAGATAAATCACATTGTATTGATTCAAGTGTCTCTCATAGTCCTCTTCAACCGCTATCTTCTTATCATCAAACAATTTATGCGAATCGCAGGAACAGTCGTAATAAGCCGTCAGCATTCTGGCCGCATAGGATTTGCCAAACCTGCGCGGCCTGCTGATGCAAATCAGGTTACCCGGTCCGTTGATTCTCTGATTAATCCGCTCAATAAGGTTCGTCTTGTCAATATATTCTCCTCTGCATATCTGCGCGAATCCACTGTTGCCTGGATTAACATAAATCCCCATCCTGGCGTCTCCCTTCTATACAATGTCTTTTCCAAATCTATTCGTCACATTGACGAGATGCCCTCCTTTAAAAACCGTCAGATTAAGGCTTCAATAAGCACCTTCCCATGTACCGCCGCCTTCGTCACACCGGGCTTTTTATTTTGATTAAAGCTATAAGTCAGAAGATAGCCTTTGTTAAGATGATAATAATCAAGATAATCCGCCAGTTGCTTCTCTCCCTTCTCGTGATAGGTCCCTCCGCGCCAAATCTTCAACTCACACACGTGGCGCTCGCCAAGATAGTCAATCACAAGATCCATGCGTTCATTATTCCTTGTCTGCGGCTCAATATAGTAATTTCCGGTTCCATTGATCACAGGCCTGATGAATAAAAGGAATCTTCTGCGCCCCTCGGCTTCGCTAAATCTCTCATCCTGGTCTCCATATAAATCCCCAAAAACCGTCACATACTTCTCCAGAATCTTATCCATTAAAAGGCGTCCATCCTGAACAAACTCCATTTTGGCATTCGCACCGCTCTTAAAAAGGCCGGATTCCTGCAGTTCATCTACACTCAGATAATAATTATACAACAAGGTTTCAAACATTCTGTTAGATACCGCAGTCTTTCCGTTATCATCCCGGACAAAACCAAACATTTCTGCATCGGCAATCCCTGCATTATAGGCATTATACGACACAAAATCGCCTGCAAATAGAATCCGCTCCAATGTCCTGCTCATCTCTGGCCTGTCATGCACCTTTCCCATGAGAGAATCAAAAAGCGTATTCTTTTCAATCAGAATCCGTCTGACTGACTCGCTGACGCCGGCCCTGGTCCATGCATCTTCTGCAGAATGCGCTTCCACAAGCTGCGTATCGATCACCTGGCATATACGGCTTACGAGAAATGGGTATCCGCTTGTGAAATCATAGATTTCCTGCGCGATGAGAGCCGTATCCATCCCCGTATGGTGATCTTTCTCGTACTCGGAGAGCATGCCTGTAATCCCCTCAGCAGACAGACTCATGTCTATATTGAAGTCTGCCGCAATATTCCATGGACTATTGAACTTGTGTTCCACATCCGGATGGAGCTTACGCTTCAGATTTTTAACATCCGTCACTCCGGCAAGTATCACAGACTGAAATGTCTTAACCCCCGGTTCAGATTTCCTCTCAATATACAGGGCTCTAAGCTGTGCCAAAAAATCCAGAAACACCTGGTTATTCACAGCCGAATCCACCTCATCAATGAGCATGACAACCGGACGGTCCGAAATCTCGCACCACCTCGTGATTGTATCAAACAGCTCATCAAGCGCCGCCTGATCCTCCCTGCGCGTCAAAAACTCTTCAATCTCATCAAGAATCGAATCCGGCATCCCCGCCTTTAATCCCTTCTTTTTAAGCTGACGGCAGAAAGCCTTCACGAACTTCTCCTCTGTCGTAAAGCCTGCACTCCCTATCCTCTGAAAATCAAGACTTAAAACATAGTAATGGCTGCACAGGGTCTGTGCCAGCGCCATAAGCGTAGTCGTTTTCCCGTATTGCCTTGCTCTGTGGATCGTGAAATACTGTCCTGCATCCACCATCGCCCTAATCTGTTCCAGACGGTTCCTGATATCCACCATATAATTTTCTTTTGGAACGCAAACGCCCGTAGTAGTAAAAGCCTTCACGGTAACCACCCGCCTCTCTTCAAAAATATGCCTCCTCACGATACCGGACATGGCGTATAGACGTCCGGCGCCTGTTTAAAAACAGTATACGGGAAAGCTCCTGAAATTACAAGCCCGCACTGATCGCCTCGCCCACGCTCTTCACCCCGATCACAGTAACTCCCTCAACCTCACCGACCGACTTCACCGACACCGCCGGAATCACGCAGGTCTTAAATCCCAGCTTCTTCGCCTCTGCCACCCTCTGCTCCGGCATGGTGACCGCCCGCACTTCGCCGCTTAGCCCCACCTCGCCGAATACGATCACATCATCCGCAATCGGACGGTTCTTATAGCTTGAGGCGATAGCCAGCACAATCCCCAGATCCGCCGCCGGTTCATTTAAGCGGATTCCTCCCGCGATATTGACATAAGCGTCATAATTCGACAACGGCAGCCCCAGCCGCTTCTCCAGTACCGCCATCAGAAGATTGACCCTGTTATAATCCAGACCGGCCGCCGTCCTTCTGGGCATCCCGAAATTACTCTTGCACACCAGCGCCTGAATCTCCATCAGCATCGGCCTTGTCCCTTCCATGGCGCAGGCGACCACAGAGCCGGACGCATGCTCCGGCTTCCCGCTCAGCATGAACTCCGACGGGTTCCTGACCTCTATAAGCCCTTCCTTTCGCATCTCGAAGACGCCGATCTCATTGGTAGACCCGAAACGGTTCTTCACCCCCCGCAGGATCCGGTAAGATGCGTGCCGGTCTCCTTCGAAATACAGCACCGTGTCCACCATATGCTCCAGCACCCTTGGTCCCGCCACCGTACCTTCCTTGGTCACATGGCCGACGATGAAGATGGAGACGCCAAGTCCCTTGGCAAGCTGCATGAAGATATTGGTGGACTCCCTGACCTGAGAGACGCTCCCCGGCGCAGAAGCCACCTCCTCATGATACATGGTCTGGATAGAGTCGATCACCACCATGTCCGGCCTCTGCTGTTCGATGATCCCCCGGATGATGTTAAGGCTCGTCTCACACAGAAGATAGAGATTCTCCGTAAATTCCCCCATGCGGTTCGCTCTGAGCTTGATCTGCTTCAAGGACTCCTCGCCGGATATATAGAGCAGCTTGCGTCCTGCAGAAGACAACCGCTGACAGACCTGCAAAAGCAGGGTGGATTTGCCGATTCCCGGGTCGCCTCCTACCAGTACCAGAGACCCCTTCACAATCCCTCCGCCCAGCACGCGGTCCAGCTCTCCTATCCCGGTCAGCATACGGTCGTCTTCGTCCGTCTCAATGCCGGACAGGGTTACCACCCGGGTCTCCCTGCGCTCCTTTACCGCCTTTGAACTTACCGGGGTCACCTTTTCTTCTACAAAGGTATTCCATTCCTTGCATGCCGGACACTGGCCCAGCCATTTTACCTCCTCGTGCCCGCAATTCTGGCAGAAATATACACTTTTCTTTGCTTTTGCCATATCCATTCTCCTGATTTTCTTTTCGATTCCCATACAGAAACTTATTCCCGCAATCTGCACGCCCTACTTTGCAGGATAATCTGCCCCAAAATCAATCGACATCTCCCACTACAACTCATGATTTTGCACATCTTGCGGAAAGCAGTTTTAGTCTCAACGATATAAAAGGGCTGCAAATGCAGCCCTCCTTAACTCCTATGCCAGTTTCGTCTGCCCACCGGCAGCTCTCAACGACTCCTGCCGTCCCGGCCATCCATAATCTCTTCCGAAACCGGAACCGATTACTTCCTGACTACCCGGACTCCCACACTGCGCTCCGGCTCAAGCTCTGCGCTGACGCTCAGCTTCCCGCTCAGGTTCGTCTTCATATCTCCGACATTCACATCATCCATATACACCTTGTACTCGCTGTCAGCTTCTAACTCGAGCGTAAACTGTGCATCCTTCATGCCGGATACCCGAAACGACACGGTATCCTCATCTGCCTTGAAATTCTCAACAGCGGTTCCCGGAACAGATTCATATACAAACATGCCGTTCTTCTCAAGCTTGGTAATCTCGGCAAAAGTCTTGACCTTGTATATGTCGCCCTGAAATTCGAATCCATCGAGCTTCGTCTTGCTGTCTAAGGTGTAATCTCCAAAACTAAGGGTTCCATCTGCTTCAGTCTTTAATAATTCTTTCACTGCTGCCATATCTATCTCCTCCTGAAGTTCTTATATGCCTTTTGTGCGTACGCAGCCCCTGTCCTTCTCCACGGGGTGTCTGCCGAAAGGTTCTTCAAAAGCAGACTGCGGTTCTGCCAAAAAGCGCTTCTTTTGTACCCCTATTATATCTCATATCCCGGCTAATTTGTAGTCTTTGGTATAAATTTTATTTCTTTTTTAGATAGTGCGACGGTAACATCCGAGTCTCTCGTAACCTCTCCGTTCAGGATGGCTTCTGCAAGCCCGTCCTCAAGCTGGTTCTGCACCGCTCTTCGCAGCGGCCGCGCCCCGTACTTCTGGTCCGTCCCAGTCTCCACGATATGCTTCTTCACGGAATCTCGGATTGTGAGGCGGATTCCCAACTGATCCTGCGCCCGCTTCATGAATTCTCTGCACAGAAGACCCACGATCCGCTTCATCTGGTCGCCGCTTAGCGGATGGAACACCAGGATCTCATCTATCCGGTTCAGGAACTCCGGACGGAAGATCAGTTTGATCTCCTTCATGACATTTCCCTTCATCCGCTTATAGTCTCCGGCGGCGTCCTCCTTCACATTGAATCCCAGCTTCTTGGGATCGATGATCGTCTGTGCGCCTGCGTTGGAGGTCATGATGATGACCGTATTGCGGAAATCTACTTTGCGCCCCTGGGAATCCGTAATATGCCCGTCGTCCAGAACCTGCAGCAGGATATTGAATACATCCGGGTGCGCCTTCTCAATCTCGTCAAACAGCACGACGGAATACGGCCGGCGGCGCACACGTTCGCTCAGCTGTCCGCCGTCGTCATGTCCGATATATCCCGGAGGCGCCCCGATCATCTTGGCAACGCTGTGCTTCTCCATATATTCCGACATGTCTACACGAATCATGGCTTCTTCATTTCCAAACAGCGCCTCTGCCAGCGCTTTGGATAACTCCGTCTTCCCAACGCCGGTAGGTCCAAGGAACAGGAAGGAACCGATCGGGCGCTTGGGATCCTTAAGGCCGACCCTTCCCCTCTTGACTGCCCTGGCCACCGCCGATACCGCCTCTTCCTGTCCGATCACCCGCTGATGCAGTACCTTCTCAAGATTATTAAGCCTCGCGCTCTCAGACTCCGCCAGCTTCTGGACCGGAATCTTCGTCCACTGGGACACCACCTCCGCGATATCCTCCTCTGTCACGGCAACCTTCCGCCCTGCATTCTTCTTATCCAGACGTCTGCGCACCTTCTCAAGCTTCTTCTGCGCCTCTTCCTGATCCTTATGGATCAGCGACGCTTCCGCAAAATCACCGCTTCGGACAGCATCCTCCAGTTCATGCGCCAGCTCCGTAACCGCCCGCTCAAGCTCCGTCACATTCTCCGGAATCTTGAAGCCCCGCAGGCTCACCCTGGAACATGCCTCATCCAGTACGTCGATCGCCTTATCCGGCAGGAAACGGTCGTTCACATAACGGCTTGCCAGTTTCACTGCCGCCCCCAGCGCCTCCTCCTCAATCTCTACATGATGATGGTCCTCATATCTCTTCTTCAGACCCTTCAGGATATCCAGGCAGTGCTCTTCTGTCGGCTCCTCCACCGTAACCGGCTGGAATCTCCGCTCCAGCGCCGCATCCTTCTCCAGATACTTGCGGTATTCCGTGATCGTCGTCGCGCCGATCAGCTGTATCTCTCCCCTTGCAAGAGACGGCTTCATGATATTGGACGCATTGATCGCGCCCTCCGCGCCTCCCGCACTGATAATGGTATGCACCTCATCCAGGAACAGGATCACATTACCTGCTGATTTGACCTCCTGGATCAGCCGCTTCATCCGCTCTTCAAACTCTCCCCTGTACTTGGAACCGGCAATCATACCGGCCAGATCCATGGTCAGGATCCTCTTGTCCTTCATCCCTTCCGGCACAAGACCTGCCGCAATCTGGGAAGCCAGCCCTTCAATCACCGCCGTCTTCCCAACCCCCGGCTCTCCAACCAGGCAGGGGTTGTTCTTTGTTCTTCTGCTTAAGACCTGTATCAGGCGGTTGATCTCATCCTCCCGTCCGATTACCGGATCCAGCCTGCCTTCTTCCGCCTGAACCGTCAGATCCGTCCCGTACTGCTCAAGGACTCCTTCTCGTCTTCTTCCTCCGTCCTGCAGCCGCTCCTCCTGATACTCCCTGGGATCTCCGCCGGTTACTGCGAAGATATCCTGATATAGCTTCTGCAGATTGATATTCAGCGTCATCAATATCCGGGCCGCCACACAGTCCGTGTCCCGCAGCAACGCAAGAAGCATATGCTCCGTGCCGATCTTATCCGAGCGGAAATGCGCGGCCTCCGTCTTACTCTCTTCCAGAATAAATTCAAGTCTCGGGCTGATCTCCGGTTGATGGGCCACCTCCACTGTCCCAACCGGGGACACCAGCTCATCCACCACCTTGCGGATACTCTCCTCATTCACTCCATTCGCACCCAGTACCTGCCCTGCGACTCCGGTATAGATCTGCCTGAGTCCCAGAAGAAGATGCTCTGTCCCCACATATGGGTGATTCAGCTTCCTCGCGGTATCCTTCGCTATCTTCAAAACTTCCTTCGCCTGTTCGGTATACTCCATCTGAATGATTTCCTTTCTGTCCGTCTGTTATCTATTCTATTCACTCTTACATACTTCTTCTGCACATTATCGCACATCCCCATACTCATCGTAAATCTCTTCCACCAGAGTATGCACTTCTTCCCTGGAAATATTCTTGCACCTTCCACGTGCCAGCAGAACACGCAGCTGCTCCTTCATCTCCATAAGCGCTCTCGCCTTGTCCATATCAATGGCGATTACTGCGCCTTTCCTCCTGTCAAG
This sequence comes from uncultured Dorea sp., assembly GCA_947063855.1. GTDB lineage: Bacteria > Bacillota > Clostridia > Lachnospirales > Lachnospiraceae > Sporofaciens. Next base: position 36,844 of record CAMSTW010000015.1, on the reverse strand, counting down.
CCGAATGAATCCTTCCTGCTTAAGTATCGCGTATGCTTTATTTACTGTGTGCATGTTGATTCCGACCGTATTGGCAAGCTGCCTCACCGACGGCAGGGAATCTCCTTCCCGTATCAGGTTCATGGCAATCCCCATGATGATCTGATTCTGTAGTTGAATGTAAATTGCCTCGTCACTGTTAAAATCAATCTCTATCAGCATCGTGTCACCTTTTCTTAATCTGTTTCTTTTGTTATAGGCATACTATCACACCTGGACATTTTACCATTATAACAGGTGCTATACACGATTTCAATATCATTTCACACTTTAAAGAGACTGCCTCAAAATGCAAAGACTCTCCAATATATGGCTGTAACTGACATTCGGACCATATATTGCGTGTATCTGCTATTTTGAGGCAGTCTCTTCTTCGTTCATCTTCTTCTGCCGCCCTCTCAAACAGCCGCGGCTGTTCCTTATCTTCTACGCCTCGTCAATCGCCTTCCCGATATCATGGCGCATATACTTATTATCAAATTGCACCCACTTTGTCGCCACATATGCATTCGCTCTGGCTTCCTTAAGGTCCTTCCCTTTCGCCGTAACGCCAAGCACACGTCCGCCGTTGGTGACGATCTGGTCTCCTTCATACTTCGTTCCGGCATGGAAACAGTAATATCCCTCATGCTTTGCAAACTCTTCAAGACCGCTGATCGCCAGTCCCTTATCATAGGCTACCGGATAACCGTCGCTTGCCAGGACCACACATACCGCCGCATTGTCTTCAAACTGCAGATCTACCTGGTCAAGCGTCCCGTCGATACAGGCTTCTACTACTTCGATGATATCATTCTTCATCCTGGGCAGCACCACCTGTGCCTCCGGATCCCCGAACCTCGCGTTATATTCCAGTACCTTCGGCCCTTCCTCTGTCAGCATCAGTCCGAAGAAAATGACTCCCTTAAAGGGCCGCCCCTCGGCCTTCATGGCGTCCACCGTCGCCTGATAGATGTACTTGTTGCAGAAATCCTCCACTTCCTTCGTATAGAACGGACTTGGGGAAAATGTCCCCATACCGCCTGTGTTCAGTCCGGTATCTCCATCTCCCGCACGCTTATGATCCTGTGCCGACGTCATAGTCTTGATGGTCTTGCCATCTACGAAAGAAAGAACCGACACCTCACGGCCCGTCATGAATTCCTCAATCACCATCTCATTGCCCGCATCCCCGAACTTCTTATCCAGCATGATGGTCCGGACGCCTTCCCTGGCTTCTTCAAGTGTGTTGCAGATCAGTACTCCCTTCCCAAGCGCCAGTCCGTCTGCTTTCAGCACGATCGGGAACTTCGCCGTCTCAAGATAGTCAAGCGCCTTGTCCGGATCAGTGAAGTTCTCGTATCCGGCCGTTGGAATATGATACTTCTTCATCAAGTCCTTGGAAAACGCCTTAGAACCTTCCAGAATCGCCGCATTCTTCCTTGGCCCGAATGCGCGGATTCCGGCCGCCTCCAGTTCATCAACCAGACCTCCTACCAACGGATCGTCCATACCCACGATCACCAGATCAATCTCCTTCTCCCTGGCGAATGCAACAATCTTATCGAACTCCATCGCACCGATAGGGGCGCACTCGGCATATTCCGCTATCCCTGCATTTCCCGGCGTACAGTAGATCTTATCCACTTTCTCACTCTTTGCTGTACAATATGCGATTGCATGCTCCCTGCCGCCGCTTCCGACAATTAATACCTTCATCTTTTCGACCTCCTGCCTATGGCTGCCTGTTCTCTTTCCCTATATCCTTTTGTCACTTACTTACATCTTGCCAAACATCTGATCTATTCTATTATCCCGTATATCCCTAAAGACTCCCGCTCCTGTATCAGTATCCCTGTATCAGCGCAAGGAACTCATCCTTCTTCGCCGCCGTATCGGCCCCATATCCAATCGACATCACCATCGCATATCCATCCTCGATACGCACATACTGATCCATCTGCATCTCCTGGGCTCCGGCATATACCATCTTCTCGTGCAGGCAGTGGTACGTCTCACCGCCCACCGTCTCCTCCGTGATTCCCTCGAATGTCAGACCCAATTCCTCCGACATATCATTCTCCAGCGATTTCTGTGCCAGATTCAGGTACTGTTCGACCGTCATACTCTTAGAGAGCAATCTCTCTATCCCGATATTGACAGACATGCTCCCTGACTCCTCATACGCCGCCATCACATATCTTACACTTCCGTAATCCTTGGCAGCCTCAAGCCTGTCCTTCCCTTCCTCGGTCATATACTGATCGGCGCCGATTCCCTGGGCGTATTCGAATTCATCACCGGACAATACAAGATAACTTTCGGGAAGCTCCACCCTGAACCGAAACCACTCGTTCGAATAGCAGTTTCCTTCCATGACGCCGTACATGGCCTGGTCCTCTTCCGCTACGTCCGCAGACTCCTCGTCAGCCCCCGGCTCTGCTTCCTGTCCTCTGTCTTCCTCTGTATCTGCCACCTCATCCGTATCTTCCATATCTTCATCCCAGCCGTCTCCAAGCCCTCTTACCAGCTTTGCCTGACTGTGTGCATGAAAACTGGAAACCAGCAGTCTGGCAGAATGCGCAATCCCCGCCACCAGACATATGACTGCCGCGATAAGCAGCAGCACCTTTCTTCCACGCTTCATCTCTCACTCCCTGTATCTTACATCCGCTCCTCCGCTAGGGACTTACAAATGCTTTCCCGTCACGGACCGTCACCTTTCCATTCGCGATCAGATCGATGGCCCTTGGAAGAATCTTCCATTCTGCCTGCTCCATCACCCGCTTCTGCAGGATTCCAGGCGTATCGCCATCTTCCACTTCCACCGCCTTCTGCAGAAGAATCGGTCCCGTATCAGTTCCCTCATCTACGAAATGCACCGTCGCACCGACCACCTTGACTCCCCGTGCAAGAGCCGCCTCATGCACCCGAAGCCCATAGAAACCCGTTCCGCAGAAAGAGGGTATCAGGGATGGATGGATATTGATGATTCGGTTCCTGTACCGCTCTGTCATAGCCGGCGGAATGACTACGAGGAAGCCTGCCAGGACAATCAGATCCGGCTTCCATTCGTCCACCGCCGCCATAAAGTTCTCGTTAAATTCCTCTCTGGACGCAAAATCCTTCGGAGAAATGCACCGCCCCGAAATCCCATGCTTCCTGGCCCGCTCAAGCGCGTAGGCGTTCCGGTTATTACTGATGACTCCGGTAATCCTTGCATTGGTGATGTCGCCGGATTCTACCGCGTCAATAATCGCCTGAAGGTTCGTTCCCCCTCCTGATACCAGTACAACGACATCTAACATAATGTGACTCCTTTTTCTCCTGCTTCGACATGCCCCACGACATACGGCTGCTCGCCTGCCTGGCGGATCGCCTCCATCGCCGGCTCTGCATCCGACGGATCGACTGCAATGACCATGCCAAGCCCCATGTTGAAGGTATTGTACATCATCTCCTCTGCAATATTCCCCTTCCCGGAAAGGAGCCGGAAGATTGCAGGAACCTCATAACTGTCTTTCTGGATGACAGCCCTTATACCGTCCGGAAGCATCCTCGGGATATTCTCATAGAACCCGCCCCCTGTAATATGGCTGCAGCCCTTAACCTTCACGCCCGCATCCTTGACGCCCTTAAGCGCCTTCACATAGATCCTGGTCGGCGTAAGCAGCGCCTCGCCCAGCGTCCTGCCTAATTCCTCATAATATGTATCCAGAGACTCCTTCGTCATCTCAAACACCTTGCGCACAAGGGAGAAGCCATTGCTGTGTACGCCGCTTGAAGCCATGCCAATCAGCACGTCGCCTTCCCTGATATCCTCGCCGGTTATAATCTCTTTTTTGTCGGCCACTCCGACCGCGAAGCCCGCCAGATCGTAATCATCCTCCGGCATAAGTCCGGGATGTTCCGCCGTCTCCCCGCCTACAAGGGCACAGCCGGACTGCTTGCAGCCCTCTGCCACGCCACTCACAATCGAAGCAATCTTCTCGGGGTAATTCTTCCCACATGCGATATAATCCAGGAAAAATAACGGCTCTCCGCCTGAGCAGGCAATGTCATTGACACACATGGCGACTGCGTCAATGCCGATGGTATCATGCTTATCCAGAATGAACGCAAGCTTTACCTTGGTCCCGCACCCGTCCGTACCGGACAGAAGGACCGGCTCCTCCATCTTCTTGATGCCGCTTAAGTCAAACGCGCCCGCGAACCCTCCAAGACCTCCAAGGACCTCCGGACGCATCGTCTCCTTCACATGCTTCTTCATAAGTTCTACCGATCTGTAACCTGCTTCGATATCAACTCCTGCATTCTTATAATCCATATCTTTCGTCTCCTTATCCCAAAACTAATGTGATACTAAGCCTACTATGTCTCTGTCCTCTTTTTGCAATACCCGCAATCAGAGAAATCTACCCTGAATATGAATCTCAACTCCAGTACGGCATACTTCTATGCAAGATACGCCTCATATCCGATCTCATCTAACCTCGCCGCCTTCGCCTGGACGGTCTCCTTCATCTCCCTGGAATAATCCTTAAGCCTTTCCAGAAGCTTTGCATCCGACGTCGCAAGGATCTTAGCCGCAAGAATCGCCGCATTCATGCCCCCGTCGATGGCAACCGTCGCAACCGGAATCCCCGGCGGCATCTGGACGATCGAGAACAGTGCGTCCTCGCCTGCAAGATTCTTGCCTGACATCGGCACACCGACTACCGGCATCGGGAACAACGCCGCACACATGCCCGGCAGATGGGCCGCCATCCCTGCTCCCGCAATGATCACCTTCATACCCTTGCCTTCCGCCGCTTTCGCCCACTCAAAGAATACGTCCGGCTCCCGGTGGGCCGAGATAATCGTCATCTCATACTCAATCCCTAACTTCTCCAACATCGCCGCAGCCTTGCTCATAACCTTCAGGTCCGAGTCGCTGCCCATCACAATTCCTACTCTTGGCATACCGCATCTTCCTCCTCTTTCCATCATACTGTACGGGTTCATCATACCCTATTTATATCATTTTTTCAATGGCACATTCGGCTTATTCAAATGCCTCATTCAGAATCTCTGTTCCCGGAAGCACGAATCTCCCGTCCGCAAGAAGCACAATCTCCTCTCCCGCTTCCGTGACCACCGCAATCTTAGCCAACTCCTCATACGGCACCGTGATGTCCGTATGACACTGATAATAAGCCTTAGACACATCTTCTTTGCGCAGGATGGACACAGAATTGTCCTTCGCCACAATCTCCTTACCATCCGGATTATAGACCCTGACATCCTCACTCCAGCTATAGCAGGTGTCTCCTACCGCAAAATGCGGGCCCATCTTCTCTGCGATCAGAATCGGCATCTTCTCCTCGATCCCGTACTTCTTCGCAGCCACATAAGCCGTCGTATTCGTCCCGATGGCAAATTCTCCAAGAGGCAGCGTTGCATGCTTATGGAGGATATTGTCATGGATATACTCCTTATTCTCCAGTTCCCTCTCAAAATTCCCGCAATGATAGTCCGCGATCATGCCGTTGGAAAATGTAATCGCAAGATCTCTGTACTGCAGCTCGTTCAGATATACCTTGCTCACATGAAGCACGCCGTTCGTACCTTCCAGCACCGGAGAAGTGAACACCTCGCCCACCGGAATATTCACGTCTGCGACACAATTCTCGAAAGCCGTCTCCTTCTCTGGATTCTGAAGCTTATGAATCTGTACCTTCAGATCCGTCCGGTTGCCGTTCCCGCCAAGAATATGCACGTACTCTCCCTGATCCAGCGCATCAATCAGGGCCTGCTGCACCTTCTCCCAGACCTTCGCATCCAGTGTATTGATCCGGATGATCTCATCGAAGATCTCTTCATACCGCTCCCCGATCTCCGGCACCGGATAAGCAATGATGGTAAAGCTTCTCTCATCCCCCCGGATATACTGGTTCATGATCTCGCTCTGACGGCTTTGAAGCTTAAGCTGCAATTCTTCCTGCTTCTTTGTGAGCCGGATCACTTCTTCCTTCTGCTCTGGTGAAAACGGCTCCTCCCCGAACATCTCGATACAGGCCGGCCCCGCGAACTTACCCGCCATCTCCTTATGATGTTCGTAGGTCGTCCGGACCACCTCCAGCTTGCGCTCCACAAACTTCTTATCCAGGAACAACGCCTGGTCGTTCCTGTGGTCATATTCATACTGCTTATTGGCAATCGCACCGTAATAACCGGTCTTAAGGTGCTGACGCTTCGTCCATACATTGACAGGCGTCCGACAAATCACCGGCCGAAGCCCCATACCTGCAAAATTCTCGACCGCCCTTTTGATCACACGCTCGAACCCAAGCACATACCGAATCTCAACAACGCCCTTCTTCGACAGATCCTTCCCCGTATTGACAAATCCCATACGGTAACCTTCCGTATAGACGTCCGCCATCTTACAGATCACCTCTTCCGAAAGCTCATTCAGATGTCTTGCGGTCCGAAGCTCATTCTCACTGATATACTCTCCAAAGCGGTACAGATATCTTAAATCATCCGGTCTGCTGCCCATAATGATATCTGCCGCAAAGGATGCTTCCGGATCGATCTGCTCCTGGATCCTGTCCGCCACAAATACATCACAGTAATCACTGGCAAACCAGTAGATGCAGTCCAGAAGCCTGGCAGCCGGCGGTCTCTCCTCCTCTTCAAACTGATTATATACCGCAATCAGCAGCTCATACAGAATGTCCAGATATTCTGTCCGCTGCTCGAATACATACGCAATACATCCCCGAAGCTCCGTATAAAGGAAGCTTAAGATCTGACCGTATTCCTTCCCGAACACCTGCACAGCGTAGGAGGGATTGGCGTAGCTTGTCCCATAAGCCTCCGGCAGAATATCCTCATAAAGTCTCCGGTTCTCCCCTGCCAGCGCTTCCATATCCTTCTTAAAGAAACTGCCGTCCGCAAGCTCTGTCCGGACCTCGTCAATCATCATGACAAAATCGGCCATCCTGTGGAAATAATCTGCAAACAGAGGATCCATCGTCTCCTCTTCCTTCATCTCTCTGATGCGTTCAACCGCTAATTCGTATCTCTCTTCTATCATCTGACAAGCCCCCTTGCAAACATTGCCGCAAGACCAAGGAATACCGTGCCGTTCACGCCGATCCCAATCTTGCATGTTATGTAGTTCTTCTCTCTCTCCTTCATCCCCCGGACGCCAAGCCATATTCCTATCGCCGCCAGAGCGATCGTACCCAGACCGACGAATCCGAACAGGATACTGACCTCACCCTTGCCCCTGTACGAGACAGAAACCATTAAACACAACAGAAGAAGAACCACAAAAGCGTAACAGCAGGAATAGATCCCCTTCTTTGCATGGCGCGGCTTCGCCTGCCCGTACTTCGTGATTCTTTTTCTCTGCTTCTCCCTGGCCTTCGCCAGCGCCTTTGCCCTATCTTCTTCTGTGACGATCTTCCTTATAAACATATCTTCTCCTTATTGCCGCGCAGACTACAAAAATGATATATCCCGCGAAGCCCCCTATGGTATTGAGCAGCAGGTCATCCACGTCGAAGCATCCGACCTTCGTGACCAGCTGGAATGTCTCCACGCACAGACTGAGTCCAAAGCTGTAGAACACCGTAGAAAAAAGGCTCCTGTATCTGCTCGCCATGGGCATAAAGAATCCAAAAGGCATGAAGATGATTACATTTCCAAACAGATTCGTAAACATGGCAAACAGACCTACCTGATCCCGGTAATTCCAGAATCTCTTGATCTCCTTGAAGAGCACAAGATTATAGTGATAGTCCTGCATCTCTCCTGTCCGTCCGTACCAGTCAGAAAAAATCAGGAAATAAATGATAAACACAATGTATAAAACAAACAATATCTTTCCGAAAAAACGGATTCTCTTATTACGCTTTGAACTCAACGATCAAGCACCCTTTCTGTCCGGACTCCCGGGAAATATCTAAAAAGTAAGTCCACGCTTCTCCCGAAGCAGGCGTGCTCCGCTTATAATTGAGATAATCCCCGCTGCCACTCCCACTACCACAACGATAATACCTACCGTGATGTTCGCGGCCCCGGCAAAACTCATGGCCTTATATGCCTTCTCATTCATCGATCCTATCGCTCCCTTCTTCCAGCCTGCCGCATCCGCAGATCATATACGCTGACTCCTATTATTTCCCTTATGACCCGGCGCATCTGCAGGCTGCATACACTGATCCTGTGCTTCCCTTACGGCCCGCCTGACCACGCCCCGGCGTATCTGCAGGCACAGCCCCGGATGTTCCATCCTCATCATGCTCCATACTGTTTATAATATGCGTCAATTGCTGCTTTTAATGTATCGTCGATGATAATTCTTCCCCGGCATTCTCTGTTGTACAGATATTCCACCACCTCGTTCATGGTAACGATCGCCCCGGTCCTGAAACCGTACAAGTCCGTAATCTCATCAAGAGCGCTCTTCTCGCCGCCCCCTCCAACCTCCATGCGGTTCAAAGATACCATCAGTCCCTTGATCTCCACGTCTCCCTGCGCCTTGATGATTGGGAAGGTCTCCTCAATGGACTTGCCGGAGGTCGTCACATCCTCGATGATCACGACTCTGTCTCCATCCTTGATCTTACTTCCAAGCAGGATCCCGGTATCGCCGTGATCCTTGACCTCCTTGCGGTTTGCGCAGTAACGGACATCCTTCCCGTACAGATCGCTGATCGCCATCGCCGTCGCAACACTAAGAGGGATCCCCTTATATGCAGGTCCGAACAATATGTCGAAGTCCAGGCCGTAGTTATCGTGGATGGCCTTCGCATAATACTCGCCGAGCCTTCGAAGCTGGGCGCCTGTCACATAGGCCCCGGCATTCATGAAGAACGGCGACTTTCTTCCGCTCTTCAGTGTAAATTCTCCGAACTTAAGGACATCGGATTCTACCATAAATTCTATAAATTCCTGCTTGTAGCTTTCCATAATTAAGAACCCCCTTATCTCTGCAACCGTCTGCACATATTCTTTTTCATTCTAGCACAACTTAGGGCGCTTTTCAATTCGCACTTCTAAAAGAAATTTCGAAATAGAGACTTTACACTCAAACGGCCTCTTGATATAATGAAAGCATCAAGTAAACGACGCTTTACAAAGAGAGGTTAAGGAATATGCCCGATAAAGAGATGCTGAAAATCTCTGTCGAAGAATTTGACAGACTCCAAGACTATATGATATCTACGGATAAAGATACCGAAGCATACCAGAAAATGAAACGCAGATATACGGCTTTAAAGGTAATCCTTACCGCTTCGGGGATTAACCTGACTGAAATAGACTATATCAAAGAATAATCTGCCGGTATAACCTGCTGTTCATTGCACAATATCATAACTGTATACAAAGGATGAGACTGTGTTTCCAGTTTCATCCTTTTTTCCATCTGAGATTATCAGTATTCGGTTTCTGGCCCGATGGAGCAATAGTATTCCTAACCATCACCGAACCGCCCCGATAAGTTCCCTGACGTCTTCCATATGATTCTCCTTAAGATACTGTTCGATCCCGTCCACAATCTCCATGGTCACAGCCGGATTATGGAAGTTCGCCGTACCCACCGACACCGCGCTTGCCCCCGCAAGCATCATCTCTATGGCGTCTTCGGCGCCTGCGATCCCGCCCATGCCGATGATGGGGATCTTCACTGCCTGCGCCGTCTCATATACCATACGCACAGCAACCGGGTGAACGGCAGGCCCCGATACGCCGCCTGTGCGGTTTGCCAGCGCAAAGGTCCGCCTGTGGATATCAATCTTCATCCCGGTCAGCGTGTTGATCAGGGAGACTGCGTCCGCCCCGCCTGCTTCCACCGCCTTTGCCATCCCGGCAATATCCGTCACATTCGGACTAAGCTTCATGATCACCGGCTGCTTCGCATACCTCTTCACCGCCCTGGTGATATTCTCCGCGGCTTTCGGATCCTGTCCGAAGGCAATCCCGCCTTCCTTCACATTCGGACAGGAGATATTGATCTCCAGCATGTCTACATCCTCATCTGCAAGCCTCTCTACAACCTCGCAGTAATCTTCCTCGGACTTCCCGCAGACATTCACGATAATCTTCGTGTCAAATTGCTTAAGGAACGGGATATCCCTCTCACAGAACAGATCGATTCCCGGATTCTGCAGGCCGATGGCGTTCATCATCCCGCCGTAGACTTCCGCCACCCTTGGCGTAGGATTCCCCGGCCACGGGACGTTCGCCACGCCCTTCGTGGTCACCGCCCCAAGCCTGTCAAGATCGACAAACTCTGCAAATTCTGCTCCGGAGCCAAAGGTCCCGGATGCAACCGTCACAGGATTCTTCCATTCTACTCCCGCAATATTCACCTTCATATTCATCAAAGCTCCACCTCCGTCGCCAGGAATACCGGACCGTCCTTGCAGATCCGGCTGTTATGCACATTACTGTGGTAATCCTTTTTACTGGTCCTGCAGACACAGCCAAGACACGCGCCGATTCCGCACGCCATCCTCTCTTCCAGAGATACATAGCATACGATGTTTTTTTCTTCAGCAAACGCCTTGATTGCACGCAGCATCGGAGTCGGTCCGCAGGCATAGATGATATCCGCCTCAAGCCTATGCTCACGGATGGCATCCAGCACATTCCCCTTCGTGCCTGCACTTCCATCTTCTGTAGAGATATAGACCTCCCCATTCTCTTCGAATTCTTCCTTAAGGAATGTGTGCATGTCGCGGTATCCGGCCACAATCTGCTTCTTCGCACAATCCATCTGCTTCGCCAGCTCCAGGATCGGCGGTACGCCGATGCCTCCGCCTATCAGAAACGCCTTCTTCCCCTTTGCCTGTCCGACCGGGAATCCATTTCCCAGCGGCCCGACGACCGATATGGTATCTCCCCCCCGCAGCCCTGCGAACTGCTCTGTCCCTGTATTCTGCCCGGTTACTCTGTAAACGACCCGCAGCCTCCCTGCTTCCTTATCAATCTCGCAGATGCTGATCGGTCTTGGAAGCAGCTTGCTCTTGTCATTCGTGTACATGGAAATGAACTGTCCGGGCTTCGCGCTCATGGACGCCTCCGTCTCAATCCACATGCTGTATATTCCCCCGGCAAGCTCCTCCTGGGATACTACAACTGCATTCTCTTTTCTCTTCTCTCCCATAGTCCTCTCCTATATCTTCTTTTCGTCCTCTCTGTCACTTCCAGTGTACTGACCACATTATATCTGGCAAAACCCCGCAGAATAAAATTCATAGCTTGCTATGCGTTCTTCATTTACCGCAGATTCGCCGCAAATCAGGACACCTATCTGACAGGCCGCATCTTTCTGACATGCTTACAGCTCCTTAAGCGCTTCCCGGATGTCTGCCGCCATGTCTTCTACAGCCGCCCGGGAAGCCTCTGCAAATGCGCTCTCACCGAACTTCGCATACTTCTCCTGCTTATACGCCGCAATGATGCCGCGGGAAGAATTCACGATCGCGCCCAGCCCGTCCTCGTTGAAGAAATGAACCAGATCCTTACCCTTTCCGCCCTGTGCGCCATAGCCGGGCACAAGGATATAGGTCTTTGGCATGATCTTACGTAAGATCTTCCCCATCTCCGGATAGGTGGCACCGACCACCGCGCCCACATAGCTGTATTCCTCTCCCATAAGCTCCCTGCCCCAGGCGGCGACCTTCTCCCCGACCAGTTCATACAGCGGTCTTCCTCCTACCTGCTGATCCTGGAATTCTCCGCTTGAAGGGTTCGAGGTCTTCACCAGGACAAAGATTCCCTTCTGTTCTTCCCTGCATACCTTAAGGAAGGGATTCACGCCATCCGATCCCAGATAGGGATTCACCGTCGCAAAGTCCTCGTCAAAAGGCACGTAGGTCTTACTTCCTACCTGTACCCTGCCAAGATGCGCCACGGCGTATGCTTCCGACGTAGAACCAATATCCCCCCGCTTCACGTCTCCGATCACGACCAGACCTTTCTCCTTACAGTAATCCACCGTCTTCTTGAACGCCGCAAGCCCGGGAAGGCCAAACTGCTCATACATGGCAATCTGGGGCTTTACCGCCGGAATCAGGTCGTAAGTTGTATCCACGATCTCCTTATTGAACTGCCAGACGGCCTCTGCCGCACCCTCGAGGGTCTCCCCGTATTCCTCATAGGCTCTCTTCTGGATGTGCTGCGGGACATAGCCAAGCATGGGATCAAGCCCGACCACGATCGGCGCTCCTGTCTTCTTAATGTTCGCAACTAACTGATTGATCATAGTTCTGATACCTCCTCCGTAAACTCCATTTTATTTATATTCATCTACTGTCTGACCGGCCCATACACGACCCTTCCGTCAACGATGGTGCACACAACCTCCCCCGACACTTCGTATCCGTCGAACGGCGTATTCTTCCCCTTCGAAGCAAACGTATTCTTATCAATCCTGTAGGTCCTGTCCGGATCGAATATCGTAATATCCGCAGTCTTTCCCTCCGAGATGCTTCCCTTATCCGAAAGCCCCAGGATCCTTGCCGGATTACCGCTCATCTTCTCTGCCATATCCATCATGGTCAGCACTCCCGTCTTCACAAGAGACGTATAGGTGAGCGCCGCAGAAGTCTCAAGTCCTACGATTCCAAACGCCGCCTGTGCCATGGACTTGTCCTTCTCCTCCTGAGAGTGGGGCGCATGATCCGTGGCGATCACGTCCATGACGCCGTCTTTCAGACCCCGGCGCAGAGCCTCCACATCTGCTCTGCTTCGGAGAGGCGGATTCATCTTATATCTTCCGTTATCCTCCTTGATATCATCAGAGCTTAAGATAAAATGGTGCGGACACACCTCCCCGGTCACAGGAAGTCCTTCTTCCTTCGCTAAACGTACCATCTTCACGCTGTCCGCCGTGGAGCAGTGGCACAGATGAAGCCTTACTCCTGTCTCCTTGGCAAGCAGGATATCCCGCGCCACAATCACATCCTCCACAGCGTTCGTGATTCCCTTAAGGCCAAGACGCGCCGCATTCTCATCTGCGTTCATCACGCCCTGTTCCACCATCGTCTGATCCTCACAGTGGGCGAATACACAGATCCCGTTCTTCCTGGCAAGCCTCATCCCTTCCCGGTAAAGGGACGCGTTCATCACAGACTTCCCGTCCTCACTGATGGCATGGCATCCGGCTTCTGCCATCCCGCGGATATCTGCCAGTTCCTTTCCCTCCTGCCCCCGGGTGACGCTCCCAAGCTGGATCACATGCGTCAGCGATTCCCCCTTCGCACGCTCATGTACCCTTTGTACCTTCTCCTTCGTATCTGTCACAGGCTTTGTGTTGGGCATGGCGCACACCGTCGTCACGCCGCCCTTTACCGCCGCCCTGCCTCCTGTTGCCAGAGTCTCCTTATACTCAAGTCCCGGATCCCTCAGATGTACGTGAAGATCGATCAGTCCCGGCATCACATAACACCCGTCTGCATCTATCACACGGTCCGCTTCCGCGTCGATCTGCTTCGCAACCTTCCTGATCCTGTCATTCTCTATAAGCACGTCATATCGTCCGTCTCTTCTTGTGAGCGGGTCAACCACATGCCCGTTCTGAATTAATAATGTCATATTCCCATCCTTTCTGCACCACAGACACGGCGCCTTACACTGTCACATTCTTTTCTAGTATAACCCAACTTAATTAACCATACATTTCGGTGAGCATGCTTTTTCGAGAGTGCATGTGTAAAAACGTAGGTGTAGTGGGCTACATCGAGGCTTTTACACATGTGCTATCGGGAAAGCAGGCCAGCGAAATGTGCAGTTAATTAAGTTGGGTTATACTAGCATTAATCTTGAAGTAATAGTGCTTGAATCTTATTCTAACATACCCAATCAAAAAAGGGAATGCCTAATCACATTCCCTTTAGAACTGCTCCTTCAGGACCTCAACCGCCTTATCAAGCTGATTGTCCGCTTCCGGATTCGCTTCATCTCTCTCGTATTCGATCTCTACGTCCGGAGTGATCCCTTTTCCATGAATATTCCTTCCCTTCGGCGTAAAATACTCTGCGATCGTAAGCTTCACGCAGGTGCCGTCCTTCAAGTCGAAGATCTGCTGTACCACGCCCTTGCCGTAAGATTTCGTCCCGACAATCTTGCCTGTCCCGTAATCCTGAATCGCCCCTGCGAATATCTCCGAAGCGCTGGCGCTGCTACCATTCACCAGAACAGCAAGCGGGAGCCCGAACTGATGCTCATCATCAGATTCCATCTCCTGCCGGTTTCCTTCCTTATCCTCGGTGTAGACGATCAATCCTTTAGAAAGCATAAGATCCACCATATCACATACCGTACTTAAGTTCCCACCGGGATTATTACGAAGATCCACAACCAGACCCTTCATTCCCTGGTTCGTAAGATCGTTAAGGGCCGCCTGATACTGGTCAAAAGTCACCAGATCAAACTCTGATACCGCGATATATCCAATCGAATCCTCCAGCATCCGGTACTTGACCGTCTGCGCCTGGATTGTATTCCTTACCGCCATAACCGTGACTTCTTCCCTGGACTCGCCGCGCAGCACCGTGAGATTCACCTTGGTTCCCTTCTCACCCTTGATATGGGATACCACCTCACTTAAGTCCATACCCGTAACCTCGATATCCTCAACCTTATACAGGATATCGTTATCCAGAAGGCCTGCCTCGCTGGCCGGCGAATCGTCATAGATCTGCACCAGAGTCACGATACCCGTACTGATATCCTGGCTCAGCACTGCCCCAATCCCATCATACTCTCCCTCTGTCGACTCTATCAGAGTCTTCGTCTCATCTTCATCATAATATACAGAGTAAGGATCTCCAAGGCCATCCACAAATCCCTTATAGATCCCCTCCTGAAGCGCTTCTTCGTCTACATCTCCTATATAGCTGCTGTCAATCAGACTCTTAAGCGTCGAAATCTTCTTATCCCCATTACCAGAACCGGAATTCCCGATAAAGGATGCGTTTCTCACTCTCAGTCCGCAGGACACAAGCCCTGCCACCAATAATATAGCGAGGGCGCCGCAAAGCGCCCCCTGTATAAAGCTTTTTTTATTCTTCATCTGAACCCTTCCTTCATGTCCCGGATCGTATCTGAAAATCCATTCCAGGATAGATTAAAGATAATTGCGCGGGTTCACCGGCGTCCCGTTCACCATAACCTGGAAATGCAGGTGCGGCCCGGTGGACTGGCCCGTAGAGCCTACCGCCGCAATGTTCTGACCCTTGCTTACCGTCTGGCCTTCCGACACATACAACGCACTGGCATGCATATAATAGGTCTGCAGTCCGTTGCCGTGATTGAGCACAATCCAGTTACCCGCACTGTTGCTGTATCTGGCTATGCTGACCGTCCCGGCTGCCGCCGCATAGATCGGCGTACCTGCAGGAGCTGCCAGATCCAGTCCTTTATGGGTATTACCGGCGCCTGCGATCGGTTCGTCACGCCATCCGAATTCACTGGACACACGCGCTCCCGGACATGGATGGGTAAATGTCCCATTCCCGGTCACGACGCTGGCGCCCGCGCCCTGGCTTACATTCGCGCCGGCATTGGCCTGCGCCCGTCTTGCCTGCTCTTCCTGCTCTTTCTGCTTACGCGCCGCTTCTTCCGCCGCCTTTTTAAGCTGCTCCAGCTTCTCCCTGGCCGCTCCCAGATCATCGCTGATCTGCTTGATCTCCTCCTCCTTGCTTGCCATGAGCTCGTTCAGCTCATCCTGCTTCGCAATCAGGTTATTCTGCATGGTCTCAAGTTCGGCGTATTCTGCCTTAAGCGTCTCCTCCTGCTGTGCAACCACCTGCACGATATTCTGGAATTCTACCAGCATATCCCTGTCATACTCGGAAATCGTCGTAATGTATTCTGCATTGTTCAGGAACTCCCCTATACTCTTCGATTCAAACAGAATCTCGATAAACTGGGTGTTCCCGTTCTCATACATGTACTTGATCCGCTTCTTCATGCTCTCGTACTGGTCATTCTCGTCAATCTTCGCCTGTACCAGCTCTTCTTCCTTCTCGCGGACCTCGGTCTCCTTCGCCTCAATCTTCGCCTTCGTCTCATCCATCTCCGCGACGATGGCATTCAGCTGATTCACAAGAGCCTGTTTCTCCTCTTCCGCGGACTGCTTCTTCTGTTCCAATTCCTCTGTCTTCTTCTGCGTGTCACTGATCTCCGAGGCATCCGCGCTGATGACCATACCCGTGCAAAGCGTCAATACCAACAGAAGACTGATCATCTTCCTTCTTAATATCATATGTCTCCTCCAAACTGATTATACCTTCAGGTGCTTGCGAATTGTAAAGAAACTTCCCAGGAAACCGATACCGACTCCCAGGGCAATCCCTACCGGAAGCAATGTCTTATATACATCAAAGACCGGAAGGAAATCTACAATATTGTTCAGCAGACTGAACTTCGACATAATATATGTAACAGCCTTGTCATACATGAAATACAACATGGCCAGAGGAATGACCGCTCCGACCGCTCCGATGATCAGACCCTCGATCACGAACGGCGCCCGCACAAACCCGTCCTTCGCCCCGATGTACTTCATGATCGCAATCTCCTCACGCCTTACCGTGATACCCATGGTTACCGTGTTGCTGATCAGGAATACAGATACGGCAAGCAGGATTGCAATGATGGTGACGGACACATACCCTACCAGCTTATTCACACTGGTCAGCGTCTTGGCAACGATGTCCGACTTGTTGACCTTACGGACGCCGTCCAGACTCATCGCAAAATCAACGACATCCTTCTGCTTGGAAACGTCGGCCATGTATACTTCATAGTTATCCGAATTGCCAAGCGGATTATCCGTCTTGAAGCCGTCGGCAAGATCTTCTGACTCTTTGAAATAGTCTCCCTTAAAATTCTCCCACGCAGTCTCGGCGCTGACATAATTCACTTCCAGAACTCCTTCGGCATTCTTAAGCTGTTCGCCAATCCTGTCTTTTGCCGCCTGAGTCGTCTCTTCATTGAAGAAAACGGTGATCGCCACACCCTCTTCTGCCTTCTCTACTATATAATTAAAATTGACTACAATGGAATAAAATAATCCGAACAGAAAGATACACGCCGCCATGGTCGCAATGGACGCCATGGAGAACATCTTGTTTCTTCCAATGTTCTTCACCCCTTGTTTCATTGAATATCCAACTGTACTAATTCTCATGCTTATACCCACCTTTTTTCTCGTCGCTTACGATGACTCCCTTCTTCATCGTAACGACCCGCTTCTTCATCGCGTTCACAATCTCCTGGTTATGTGTAACTACCAGGACGGTCGTCCCTCTGTCATTCGCCTCCTCCAGAAGCTTCATAATCTCCCATGAATTCGTCGGATCCAGGTTACCGGTCGGCTCGTCCGCCAGAAGAAGCGTCGGCTCGTTCACAATCGCCCTGGCGATCGCAACCCTCTGCTGCTCACCGCCTGACAATTCCTTGGGAAATGACTTATACTTCTGGGCAAGTCCCACCAGCGACAGCGCGGCAGGAACCTTCTTCTTGATGATCCTGGTCGGCGTCTCTGTCACCCGCTGGGCAAATGCAATATTATCATAGATATTCCGGTCCTTAAGCAGTCGGAAATCCTGGAATACGACTCCGATCCCTCTGCGGTACATCGGAATCTTGCGGTGCTTCATGCGGTTCAGATTATGTCCGTTCACAACAATCGTCCCCGACGTAGGGTCCAGTTCCTTCAGAATCAGCCGGATCAGTGTAGACTTGCCTGAACCGCTGTCTCCTACTATAAACACAAACTCGCCCTGCGCGATCTTAAGATTGATACCATTCAGGGCCGCCACCCCTTTTGAGTATTCCTTTGTTACTTCCTTTAATTCGATCATACTTTCCTCCTGATTATCAATACTCCATGGACTCCATATACTTCATATACCTTACGACCATAAGCGCAATCTTAAAGGTAATGGCGTCCTCGAACACACGAAGATCCAGACCGGTGCTCTTCTGCAGCTTATCCAGCCGGTATACCAGTGTGTTGCGGTGAATATATAATTGTCTGGATGTCTCCGAAACATTCAGATTATTCTCAAAGAACTTGTTGATCGTAGTCAACGTCTCTTCATCGAAGTCATCCGGCGATTTTCCCTCAAAAATCTCTCGTATGAACATCTTGCACAGCGGGATCGGCAGCTGGTAGATCAGACGCCCGATTCCAAGCGTGCTGTACGCGATGACATTCCTCTCTCCAAAGAATATCTTGCCTACGTCTAAGGCAAGCTTCGCTTCCTTGTATGACTTGGACACCTCCTTAATATCATTGACAATGGTTCCATATGCGATCAGAACGTCCTCTTCTCCGTCTTCCACCAGAAGATTATACAGGTTATGGGCCGTCTTATCAAGCTCTGCATGCCCGTCCCCCGGTTCTAATTCCTTGACAATGATGATATTCTTCTCATCAACCGCAGTTACAAAGACCTTGGCCCTGTTCCCGATCAGGTTGCGCACGTTGTCCAGGGCGTTGCTGTCCTTCTCCTGCTTTGTCTCAATAATAAAGATAACACGTCTGACCTCTGTGTCAATATGTAATTTTTTAGCACGGTTATAAATATCCACCAGAAGCAGATTGTCAAGCAGCAGATTCTTGATAAAATTATCCTTGTCGAACCGTTCTTTATACGCGATCAGAAGATTCTGGATCTGAAAGGCGGCAATCTTGCCCACCATGTATACATCGTCACTTCCGCCGTTGGCAAGAAGTACGTATTCCAGCTGATGCTCGTCAAAAATCTTAAAGAACTGATAGCCCTGCACAACCTGACTGTCCGCCGGGGAATCAACAAACGGAACCACCTCTTCTTCATAGTTCTCCTGTTCCGCGAATGTACTTGCAAGAGACTTCCCGTCTGTGTCCATT
Organism: uncultured Dorea sp.; assembly: GCA_947063855.1. Taxonomy (GTDB): domain Bacteria; phylum Bacillota; class Clostridia; order Lachnospirales; family Lachnospiraceae; genus Sporofaciens. The sequence goes on along the minus strand of CAMSTW010000015.1, from coordinate 17,919 downwards.
ACACAGAAATCAATCCGTGTGATTCCCTTCAATCCTTCAATCGTATTCTGAAGTATCTGATTAGATATCATATTCTATATCCTCCCCTCATTTCAATATGCATAATTCACAACAAAAAAAGGGCTCAAATGATCTAAATGCATATCACTAGTCTCTATCTTAATATATTTAGACAAAAAAATAAAGAGGAAATCGCACTTTTTTGTTGATTTCCTCGTATTTTTATAAATTCAGCCAATTTCCGGTACATGTACATAGTGACGAAAAGTTAAATGTGCTTCCTCTTCTCTATCTCCTTTTTGAAGATCCGGTTCACAAAAAAACGGGCAATCTTCCCCTGTGTCAGCCCGGGCCTCCCGACTGGTATGTTCTCTTTCCCCAGCCCCAGCCACAGTCTCGCATCCAGAAGACTCCTGTTCTTCACTATGAATTCCTCCTGCAGAGGAGACTTGAGCGCAGCGAGTATACAGTCCACCTCTCCGCCGTTGATGTCATTCACCAGCATATCGTCCGCCCGGTTCTGGGCAGACACCTTCGCCAGCCCGATAACCTGCAGGCCGTAGTAGTACCTCTGGAAGTAATCATACAACTCCTGCCCTTCCTCCTCGGACTCCACAAGCAGATAGATCCTCTTATGGTTCTTATGCAGATAACGCATAAACATCCTCAGGTAGACGCGTCCTTCCGTCTCCTTCAGATGCTTGTAATCTGTAATATCTGCGGCCTCCAGTATCGTCTTGTCTCCCGCCAGTATCAGGTCAAAACCGCAGACGTCCTCCTTAAGCTGCTGCATGCTGTCCATCTGCATCAACCCGTTCACAGTCGCCATCTCTATCACATTGACCGGCTCTGTCTCCATGTACTCCATGGTCTTCTTCATCGCTTCTTTTGCTGAGCAATTATCTATATCTATATCCAATACGCTAATCTTACTGTTCATATCTCCACCCGTAAATGATTGTTACCAGTTTTTCGATTATAGCAAATGGATCTGTCCTTTTCAACCTTTATCATTAAATGTTCACACTAATTAATATAAATTAATATTCGTAATATTTTTGTTACTTTTTCTAAACGTCGGTTTTCAGTTCCTTCCTTTTCTTCGTCATCAGTCCCCCGATCCGTCCGGTTTCTTTGGAAGACAGGGACCTCCAGCCGTCCTTCATCACTCTGTCAAGGAGGCCTAATTCCTCAGCAATCTCGTATTTTAATTTCTCATCTGGCGTCAGTTCGTCTAACTTGACGGGTTTGTTCTTTTTCGTTTTACCTGCCATGGATATACCCCTTTCCTGTCAATCTGTAAGATATTTCACTATCAGTATTGACAGGGGTACGCGGGAATATACAAGGAAATTTTCTGCCTGTACAGTTGTATGCCGTTCAAGGGACGGAAGTTGGGATATGCCCTTCCTAACACAGACTGGGCAACACTCCGAATGTCTGCTTATAGGAAGGGCATATCCCAACTTCCTGTGCACTGGAAATGGACTTTCGCCGCACAGATGAAAATTCGCATCTGACCAGAAAGAGATTTACTCTTTCGAACCGATGAGGTGCACTTTACCCGCCCTGACAGACCTGACCGGGAAGAAATCTGCTTAGTACAGCGTTGCATGATTAACAGTGAATAATGTGCTTGAATTCACTGTTAATTACGCAATACTGTATTAGTATCCTCCCGGGGCGTCCGGGATGATGATGGCCGCTACGATGTAGGCGAAGATCCCGGTGCCGGTAAAGGCGAAGATTGCCAGTATCAGCCGAATCAGTGTCGGGTCGATGTTGAAATATTCTGCTACGCCTCCGCATACTCCGCAGATCATGCGGTTTTTTCTTGAACGATATAATTTTCTTGGTTCCATAGTCTGTTCCTCCTTATTTTTTAGTTATCTGCTTATTACTCAAGAATTAATGCCTGGATTCCTTTTCTTAACTTTCTTCCGGATCCGGCCGGATGTCATACAGTCGGTATATCAGTTATGATGAGATGCATTTGCATCAAAATTGACGATTACGGAGCCTACGCCGCCTTCGATGTTGATCTCTCTGACTGCGCCGTTGTCGATGCGCTGGTCACGGCCAAGTCCGGAATAGCTGTTGGCTCCGCAGACGATCTCCCCTATGCCGCACTCAATATCATAATTGTATTCTGTCTCCTGTCCGAATGCGGTATACTCGATGCTGCCCACACCGCACTGCAGATCCGCCTCGCCGGTCACCTCTCCTCTTGCCGTTATGCTCCCTGCGCCGCATTCGAAATCTGCCTCGTCTGCCAGGAAGCTGTCTATGACCACTTCGCCTGCCCCTACATTCACAGACAGGTCTCTCGCCTGAATCTTCTCTATCTCCATGGATCCGGCGCCCATGCTCAGCGATACCTCCTCGAACGCCATATCCTTTGGAATCGTAACTGTGATCGTTCCTCCTCCAATACTGTTCAGACCGTTCAGTCTCTTCCTGCTCTCAAGCTTCAGCTCGCTGCCGTCCATGTAACATTTAAAACCCAGTCTCTTACTTAGCTTCTTCGTATCTATCTGGATATCACTGCCGCTGCCCTCTTTAAAGATGACCTTACCGGCAGACAACTCCATATCAATCTCTGTCACTCCTGTGAAGGATTCGTGGATATCTCCCGCTACAGGACCCGAATCCCCGTTACTCACCCATCCTATCCCATATGGAAATCGATTATGAATCATATTCGTTGTAACCCCCATTCCCCATGCAACCGCACAGCACGCCAGGCCAATCGCCACCATCATGCCGCACACGATCCAGAAAATCTTCCATCCTCTTCTCATCTATGCCACCGCCTTTCTCTGAAATGGCCATCTGCAGAGCCATATGAATCCTCTGCAGATACCGGGCAGAACAATGACACATAATCTTACGCTCGCAACAGTAGCCACGATTCCTACTGCCGTGAGTATCAGGCCTGTGCCAATCAAGGCAAGCCCGACCGCTATCTCGGGTATCAGGCTTACAAGTCCGGCGATGAAGACACACACACCGGCGAACGCGACTGCCACAGAGGCGATTACAAGTGTAAAGAATACTGCAAACAATGCGACTCCTGCCGCAAAAACCACCGCCGCGGCTGCAATCGCAACTGGTATGATAATCGGTGCGCCCACAATTATAAGCAGGATGATAAGACAGATCTTCAGAAGATGATTGGTCTTAGGCGGCGTCTGCTCACTGCTGTTCTCATATGCATACCCGCCGTCCTGGTAATGATTTCCCGTATATTCGCTTCTCTGGCTGTCACTGCTCTGATAACTCCCTCTGTCATATCCGCCGTCCCGGCTGCTGTCCTGATAGCTGCCGCCATAGTGATATCCTTCCTGATAGTCTCTGCCGGCAGGCATCTCCTTATTCTCGAATCTGGAATCCTGATAGCCCTTCTCCGTGTATTCTCCCTGTTCGCCGGTGAAGCTTCCAAGATCGGCCTTGATGGTTGCGGCTACCTTCGCCGGATCTCCAAGCTCAGCGATCACCTGCTGCTCATTCTCCTCTCCCGCGTCATCAAAGTAATCATTATAATACTTCATGGCGTCCCGCCGTTCCTCTTGCGGAACATCTTGTAACAATGCTGCCAACTCTGTCATAAATTCTATGCGGTTCATACAGATATCCCTCCCTCAAATAATTCGTTGATCTTGATCGAATAACTCTTCCACTCTGTACGGTACAGGTCAAGCTGTGCCGTGCCCTTCACCGTCACTTTATAGTATCGGCGGTTCCGTCCGTCAATCTGCCTGTCATATACTTCCAGGCACTCGTCCTTCTGGAGCCTTCGCAGCACAGGGTATAGCGTGGATTCTGATACTTCGATCGTCTTCCTGACATCCTGAGTGATCTTGTATCCGTAGGTTCCTTCTCTCTCCCGGGATACGACTGCCAGTACGATAGCATCAAGGAGAGCTGCTCCGGTGTTAAATACCATGTTTTCACTCCTTTGCATGTAATATAATAATATCATATTGTGTAATATTATTTCCATGCTCATATTATATGTTATATAATATGATTTGTCAACCTATATTATAAATAATTTCTGCCTATGCGGCCGTAAATTTATTTCCGATGCACAGAAAATTTTTCCAATTAAAGATTACTGTCTGGCATAGGCATGGAAAGAGCCGGAAACTGTAACAGCTCCCGGCCCTGCCCTTTCACATCTGCCATATCTCGTTGTTCAGCGCTTAGGATCTGCGGGAAAACAACCGAATATAAATCCTATTTCAGAAATGGATGCAATAGTAATCTGATCACATTATAATCTCTTCCCGGAGGGTAAAGGAATAGATGATCTTCTCCTTCACCTTCTTCTGCGTCATCTGCTCCAGAGCCTTCGCATAATAATCAAGCTGCGCGTGATACCGCTCCGTAAGATCCTCCGCACAAAAAGCCTTATCGGTCTTATAGTCCAGCAGGGTAAGGCCGTCCTCTTCTTCGAAATACACATCTATAATTCCCTGCACAAGAATCTGCCCGCCGTCCGGTTCGCCTGCATAGATCTCCTTCGCATCAACACCAAGGACGAAGGGCTGTTCCTTCCAGAGCAACCCTTTTCCTGACGCCTTTGCCGCCCTTTTCCCCGAACGGCTCTCAAGAAACGCCAGGATATCTTCTATACGGATGCACTCGGCCATATCCCGGCTCATCCGCCCTTCTTCCACGAATTCATCCAGAAGAATCCGAAGTTCTCCCTGATCGTATGCCTTCGAGAAATCCAGAAGCTCCATCAGCCTGTGATACGCCGTACCTCTGGAAGCTCCGGTCAGTTCCTCCTCTTTCCCAAGGAACCTGGGAAGAAGAGGCACGACATCCGGCTCCTCGTAGGGCATCTCCCCGCATTCTTCGGCCTCACTGCCAAAGACTTCCATCTGATAGATCCGTTTCTTCAATTCGGATACCGTGAATTTAAGCTTCTGCTGCCGGCTTGCCGCATAAGGATAACGATAAGCAAACTGCTCACGCAGGACCTCACGCAGTCCAAAATCATAGACTGCCTCCGTATCCAACTGCTCCAGCACAGTCCTGCCGATCCTTCCGGCGCTCTCTTCTGTCACTTCTTCCTTCACAATATCCTCAAATGTCAGAACCTTGCGTGTAATCGGCACATCCTCCGAAGCCCTTACAAGCGCCGGAAGAATCCAGTCCCAGTAAGTCACGGCTTTACTCAGCAGACCAAAGGACAGCGCCTCTTCCTTCCGGGACTTTATGATCTCAAATCCGGAACATTTCTTCTCTGGATCCGGCAGGATTCCGGTGATGATCAGCTTCTCCTTTGCACGGGTAAATGCGACATACAGCACCCGCAGTTCCTCTCCAAAACTGTCAAGCGTCTCCTCCTTTTGCATGACCTTCTTGATGATACCTGGGCTCTTCGTCCTCCTTACAAGGTCCACCGCATCAAGGCCCACGCCCATCCGCGGATGGAGGGCCACACTGCTCCTTGCATCCTGCAGGTTGAACCCTTTTCCCATGCCCGCCACAAACACAATGGGGAATTCTAGTCCCTTACTCTTGTGAATGGTCATCACGCGCACGGTATCTGACTGCTCATCCTCGATGCTCGCCTCTCCGTAGTCCACATCATACTTCTGAAGCTCCTCGATATAACGGACGAAATGGAACAGCCCCTTGTAGCTGGTAGATTCGAACACCCTGGCCTTCTCCACCAGCATATTAAGATTCGCCTTCCTCTGCACGCCTCCCGGCATGGCCGATACATAATCCCCGTATCCCGTCTCCTTGAGAATCCTCCAGAGCAGCTCATGTATCGGCGTATATGGCACGATTCTGCGAAATGCGTCCATCTGACCCAGACATTTCTCAAGCTTCTGTACAATGACTGTATCCGCCCCTTCCGCCCGGTAGCTGTTCACGGCGCAGCAGAAGGGTTCATCCTTATACGCCGCACGGATCCCGGCCAGCTCTTCTTCTGTCAATCCTCCAAAGGAAGATGCAAGAACTGCCGCCAGCGGTATATCCTGACGCCGGTTATCAAGCACCCGCAGATAATCCAGCAGCACTCCAACCTCCCGGGCTGCAAAATATCCCTCTCTTGTGCCTGCATAGGCCGGGATTCCTTCCCGGTTCAGTACTTCTGTAAACACATCTGCAAATCCCTTCACACTTCTTGTCAGGATCACGATGTCAGAATAGCGGACCGCCCGGAACTCCCCTGTCTTCTTATCAACAACCTGGTGCCCCGCCTTAAGCTCGCGGATCCGTCCGGCGATGGCTCTCGCCTCAAGTTCTCGGTCGCTGATCTTTGCCGGATTCCCTCCCGCGTCCGAATCCCCGGAAAAAGAAGATTCCCATTCCTTCATATTGCTGTCGATGATAAGGACCTCCGTCTCTGCGTTTTCGGCCTCCTTATAATCTGCCCCCACATACAGCGCCGCCTGATCGTCATAGGTAATCCCGCCAAGGTCCCGGGTCATGATCTGCCGGAAGATATAGTTCACACTGTCCAAGACCTCCCGCCTGCTCCGGAAATTCTTATGCAGGTCAATCCTCTGCTTCTTGCAATTCTCTCTGCCCTCTGTATATGCATCGCCGTCTGCCTGTCCCGCCGCATCTGCAGGGTCTGAACCGTCCTTCACACCAGCCTGGTTCTGTGACCCTCCGGCCTCCTCCGGGCGGACGCCTTCATCTGCCAGTGAATATGTGTGAAACTTCTCCATAAAAAGCTCCGGTCTTGACAAACGGAAACGGTAGATGCTCTGCTTCACGTCTCCGACCATAAATATGTTATAACGTCCTTTTGATACCGTAGAAATGCTGGTGAGTATAGTCTCCTGGATCAGGTTGCTGTCCTGATATTCGTCAATCATAATCTCCCTGTACTGCTCCTGATATTCTCTTGCCACGGCAGAGGGGACGAAGCCTTCCCCGTCTTCCTGCTTTTCCGTCAGGATCCTAAGGGCATACTGCTCCATATCGGAGAAATCTATCATATTCTGTGCCCTCTTCTTCTCCTCGAATCTTACCGCAAACTCCTGTACCAGCTCTGCCAGTTCTTCCATGGCAGGCAGGCAGATGCTCATATCCTCAAGCATCGCTTTGGCGTCCTGGAAAAAATACCGCTTTACCAGATCGCTTACGATATCCTTCACCTCATCCCGGAGCATCTTGACCTGGTTGATCTTATCCTCTGACACCGTCTTATCCCGGTTCGCGGCAAGACGAGCCCAGGAGACCTCCTTCGCCGCCTGCGTCATCTCCCCAAACGTATCCGCAGACGACAGCCGGTCCACAATCTGCCAGTCCTTAAGAAGTGTCGCCTCATAAGCCGCGGGACCGTCCGGCTCCCGGCAGATGGCAAGACCTGTATCCAGCAGGGTCCTTACTTCTTTCAGATAATTTGCCGTATTCTTCATGATCAGACGGACCGGTCCGCTGTTCTCCAATTCCTGTACGTCGTTGATCCGGTATGCGTCCACACATCTGCCGATCCATTCCTCTGCGTCCGGATAGCTGCGGGAGAATTCATAGATTTTGAGAATCAGCTCCTCTATCTTCCGGTCGTCCTTTCCATTTCCATATGCCAGTGTAAAATCAAGGAACCGCCGGCTTCCCTGTCTGTATCTCTCCTCCAGGACCTCTCCGATCACGTCCCGGCGAAGAAGCTTCAGTTCTCCTTCTTCCCCGGTCCGAAAGCCCGGGTCGATGTCAATCGCGTGGAAATGATCCTTGACGACGGACAGACAGAAGCTGTGGATCGTCGTGATCTGTGCATTATGAATCAGGGTAGCCTGCCGCTTCAGATGCTCGTTATCCGGATATTCGTCAAGCTTCTTCTCTATGGCGCCGCGGATGCGCTCCTTCATCTCTGCCGCCGCCGCGTCTGTAAATGTCACGATCAGCAGATGGTCTACATCCACCGGATCCGTGTCGGAGGTCAGCATCGAGATGATGCGCTCCACCAGGACCGCCGTCTTGCCGGAGCCTGCCGCCGCCGACACCAGAATATTCCGGTCCCGCAGGTCTATGACCTGCCGCTGTTCTTTCGTCCATACCACGCCCATCTCCTACACACCTTCCTTTCTGTCAAATGCTGCATCCTGCGCTTTCTCTGTTTCCTTCGTTACCCTTAGTCTCTGAAAATCTTCTGCATTCCACGCTCCGGCGTCCTGCGATTCTTTTACATCCTTCCCATCCCCGGCTGCCATGGCCGCCAGCGCTTCTCCCCGGCTCATCTTCCCGATCTCACGGTACTCATATCCCGGAATCTTCACATCAAAACCGCAGACATGCCGGTAAGGGCAGTAATCACAGCCAGTCTCCTGGCCCCTCCTATAAGGTGCGGCCTCCGTCCGCCCTTCCATGATCTTTTGGCGGGCCTCCACAACCTTCCTTGCCGCGTGGCGCATCATAAGCTGGAATTCTTCCTCGCTGACTGCCGACTTAGACCCCTTCGCCAGGCTTCCGTCCTTATTATATCTGACCGGAATCACAAGCGATTCCCCGGCCTTCTGATAATCCAGATGCTCTAATACCTCCTCCTTCCGGTTAATAATCCCGTCCGGCTTGAGTTCCTTAAGAATCAGCTCTTCCTCCCCGCCTTCTTCTGTCTTCTCCACCAGCGGATCCTGAATCCGATAATAGAACACACCCGCCGGGATAATCTCCTTGCCGGGATGCTGCGACTCCTCAAGACGGACCGCCGCGTCCATATAAACCATCAGCTGCAGCTGCAGTCCATGATAGAGAGAAACAACATCAAACGCCCTGCTTCCTGTCTTGTAATCCACAATCTTCACATAGACTCTGTCATCCTCCTGACAGGTGTCAATCCGGTCAATCTTACCATTTGCGAAGCGAAGCTCGAACGCCGACGGCCGGAAATCCCCTGCCTCAAGCTGTTTCGTGAGCGCCCAGACCGTCCTTACAAGCATCCGTTTCATACGGACGATCATATACTCGTCGCGGGCAGAGCTATAGAGAACGGAGCTTCCGTAAGCCGTCACCGCTTCTTCCACGCTTTCCTCTATGTACTGCTTTCTCATTTCCTCTGAAATCTCCGTCCAGCCGCACCCTTCCCGGGCCACCTTCTTCGAATACCGCTCCAGCGCACTGTGACATATATTTCCAAGGTCCAGCGCCTGGAATTCATACTGCTGCCGTTCCTTAAGATTCAGCCCATAGGCCAGGAAATGTGCAAAGGCACAGGCCGAGAACTTCTCCATCCTTGTAATACTGTTCTCAAAATCCTCGCCATACAGCCGCCGCGCCGCCTCACGCGACAGACCATCCATCGGCCGCCGGTAATATCCTGCCGCCATAAGGCTCTCCACCTTCTCTTTCCATTTCGCATCCCGCTTATACCAGCTGTACAGCTCAAGGAACACGGCGTCCACGCCGTCTCTTTCGCGCAGTCTGCCGATCAGGTCGTCAAGCCCAAGCTCCTCCGTCAGCTCTCTGCCGGCAAGCGGCTTCTCTTCTTCATCCCGGACACTGATCAGCGGATACCTCCTTCTAAGCTCCTGAATCAGATAAGAGGGCCTCATACTCTTCCCCTCTGGAGATACTTTGCTGTAATAGACCTCAAGCTTCTGCGACGGCTTTGTCAGGTTGGAGTAGAGATAGAACTTCTGGATATACGCCCGCTCCTTTCCGCCCGGCGCCAGGGCAAGCTTCTCTTTGAGGAAATGCTCCCGGTCCCGTTCTGACAGAAGGCCCGTGCGCAAAAGCGAACCCGGAAGCCAGGTGTCGTTGGCTCCAAGAAAGAACAGGGCCCGGATATCCTTAAGACGGGTCCGCTCCACGTCTCCGGCAACCACCTGGTCAAGGCTTGGGGGAATCACCCCGACTCTCGCTTCTTCAAGACCCGCATCCAGGAGTTTGCAGTATTCTGAAAGTCCCACCTTCTCATCTCCCAGAAGTTCCACGAATTTATCGAATAATTCCACAACAATCCGGTATACCTGGGCGTATTCCTTCGCCAGGGCAAGCTCCCCTGCCGCCTGGAATTCCTCCTCCTGCCGTTTCAGACGGATCTGGAGATCCTCGCAGACCATGAATTCATATACCGCGACGGTGATATCCTTCACCGTCTTCTTCCGCTGCTTCAACACAAACATCAACGGATCTATCTTCTCTACCAGCGCCACCCGGAAATGGTTCATACGTTCCAGTTCCTCTGCCTTCATCCCCCTAAGCGGCCGCACCCATTTCTCCTGCCACCGCTTATAGCCCCTGATTCCAAGTCCCAGGACATAATTCTCCAGTTCATCCACCTCATCAAAGGAAAAGCCTGCCAGCCCCGTCCTGAGAAACCGGAATACACTCTCGTAGGTCAGGTTCTGCTCCGCCATATTCAAAAGACTCCGGATATACTCCACGAAGGAATTAAGCAGGATATTCCTCTTGTGATCCATGAATACTGGGATATCGTACACCTCAAAGGCACGCTTCAGATAATCCCCGTATACGTCCATATCACTGACGATCACGCCAATCTCCCGATACCGCATCCCTTCTGCGCGCACCATCCGGCGGATCTCCCCTGCCGCCGCAAGCGCCTCTTCCCTGGGATTCCTTGCCACATGGATACCGATCGCGTCCTGCTCTTTTTCAAATACACCGGCCCCGTACCGGAACAGATTATGTTCCAGAAATGCAAGGGCGGCATTTCCCCGGAAACGGTATGGCGGAGCTTCGTATTTGCAGACAGGATCTTCTATGTCTATGCGGTTGTCCCGTGCCAGTCCGACCAGGGTAGTCACCATATGCTTGCTGAGCGCAAATAACTGGTATGGGTGGCGGCAGGCGTAAGGATTCTCCCGCTCATCCATGGTTACTGTAACCATGACCTTACGGCAGTGAACCATGAGTTCCAGGACCAGCCTGTTCTGCACCGGGGTGAAGCCCGTGAAGCCATCCAGCACAACCGTGCTGTTCTTAAGAATCCGGGACTTTACAACCAGCCGGCTTAAGACATCTAACAGCTCCTCCTTCGTAATGTATCTCTTTCTCAGGTATTCCGTAAATCCCCGGTACAGGACGCGGATATCTTTAAGCTTGTAGTACAGCCTGGAATCACTGCCAATAGACTCCATCACCTGGTCGAGTTCATCCTCTCCTATGTCGTACTGTGTGAACTCCGAGATGACGGATTTCACTTCGCTGATATATCCAAGCTTCTTCATATTTCCCTTAAGCACACACAGTTCATTCTCGTAATCTCCCGCAATCTTGCGTAAGATCAGGTTCTTTCCCTCGTCATCCAGCACCGGCAGCATCTCGCTTCCGGTCTCCTCGAAGACGCGGTAGGCCAGACGGCCGAAGCTTAAGATATCAATATTCATGATCCCGTGTCTGGGATGCATATCCACCAGGTCCTTCTGGGTCTGCATGGTGAACTGCTCCGGTACAAGAACGATGTAGTTCTGGTCCGGATGGCGGATGGATTCCTCGATAATGTGCCGGTACAGATGGTATGATTTCCCTGAGCCCGAAGGGCCGAATATGAATTGTAATGACATCCTGTCTCCTCCTGTTCGATGTGTCCTGACACCGCTGATCTGTTTCTTTCTTGTATATATTAACATTATATATTTATTCCGCCAACCCAAAAATCCAATGAAACCCTTTACACGTAAATTACTAATTGATATAATAAAAACATCATATCAACGTCATTTTTAATAGAAAGCAGGTGAAGATATGCCAATCGAAAAAGAAATTAATATATCTCTATTTGATCAATTAACCTTAATAGAAAGAATAGAACGTGAGATTGAAAGAGGCGGGATTGAAGCTGCCAAAAAAGAAATCGAAATTATGAAAAATGAAATCAATCGAAAGCTCTATCAGAAACCGCCGCTAGACGGCAATAATAGTTAAATCATCTATAACAAAAGGAGTAAGGACTTGTATTTTCCAAATCAAGAGCTTACTCCTTTCTGATATATTTTCATGGATTTTCTTCGTCTAACTACATGACGGACCGGCAGCAGTACGAAGCAATTTCTTCATATAATACCGCTTATGTCCGGCCGGGCAGTCTTCAAGCACCCCAAACACTTCGTATCCCTGCCGCTCGTAGAATCCGCGCGCCTGAAAATCAAAGGTATCCAGATGGATCAGATGTGCGCCCCTCTTTCGCGCCTCATCCTCCACTTCTTTAAGAAGCCTCTTCCCAATCCCGGCTCCCCTGCCGGACTCACAGACCCACAGTACATCTATATCCGCACAGTTCCAACAGTACATTCTGGCTATGATACCGCCGACGATGCCGCCGGATTCCGAGACCGCCTTCCTGCTCAGATCAATGAACCGCTCTTCCTGCAAGGATGGGACTCGTGACAGGTTATAGGAGACCAGCCCGTCGATGATCTCCTGCTTCTCCTCTCCATTACAGTTCTGTATCTCATACATATGCATGCACCAGTTTTCCTACACACTTCTTAACTTCTCTGCAAATTCACTGCTCAGCGTAATCTTCGCAACATAGAATACGTCTCCGGTCATATAGACGGTCCAGTCATCCTCTATCTCTACCTGAAGGTCTCCGCCGGGCATATGCACAATCACCTTATTATTCGTCATGCCCAGCTTATAGGCGACTCCTGCTGCCGCACAGGCACCGGTTCCCGACGCGAGGGTATAGCCCGCCCCCCGCTCGTAGATCTCAATCGCTACATGCTCCTTGTCAACCACCTTCATGATCTGTGTGTTCACACGGTTCGGGAAATATCTCGCCATCTCCGCATAGTCTCCGATCTTGCACACCAACGGTTTGGAGATCTCGCGCATAGGGATGACGCAGTGGGGATTACCAATGGATACGCAGGTAACCGGATACAGCGTTCTTCCAAATACCATATCCTCATTGATCACCTCACGGCTCTCCCCAGTCACCGGAATATCATCGCTTCTGAAGGACAGACGCCCCATGGATACCCTGAGACGGCTTCCGTCCTCGTTCAGGAAGGTCACCTCCACCGGACCGTTTCCGGTAAATAATCTGAAATTCTTCTTCTGCACGTAGCCTGCGTCCTTCAGATACTTGGCAAAGATCCGGACTCCGTTTCCGCTGGTCTCAGACTCGCTTCCATCCGGATTCCATACCTTGACATGCATCCCGTCCTCGCTTAAGATCGGGCCTTCTAAGACTCCGTCGGAGCCAAGGCCTGCGTTGCGGTCGCAGATCATCTTCACATTCTCCGGCGTCAGCTTCAGTTCATTTTTATTTGGATCAAATACGACATAATCATTGCCAAGTCCGTGGTAACGCTCTAATACAACCTTCATAATTAAACCTCCGTATTACTTCTGCTCTTTTATATTCTATTGAGTTACGAATCATTCTGTATCTATCATAACAGGCATTATTTCCCATTTCAATACAATTCATGCCAATTCTATTGCAAATAGTGCTCTTCTGGTATATGATTACTTCAATGCGGACGGCAGTTGGGGAAGGCTCCTGTGTATTGGCAATGACTGATGAATCATATAGGGTGGGAATCGTGATGGATGTGCTGGCAGCGGGTATGCTAACGAAATTATCAGCAGTTCCGTCCACATTTGAAGACAGCGTACGCTGTCTGCCCGCACTAGCGCTTGCTGACTAATAACGAGTTGCATTGCGGCTATGTAGATGAAATGATAGGATATGGGGTAAAGATTATGGAACAGTATGTGAAGAAGGGGTATCTGAATAGTGAATTCCGCTTGTTTCATCTGACGGATCAGGAGACCCGGGAGGTGGAGTATCATTATCATGATTTTGATAAGATCACCATATTTCTAAAGGGAAAGGTCAGCTATATGGTGGAGGGAAAGTCTTATGATCTGAAGCCCTATGATATTGTGCTGGTCAACCATAATGATATCCACAAGCTGACGGTGGACAATTCTATGCCTTATGACCGGATCATTGTGTATATCTCTGTAAATTTTATGAATGCTTACCGGACGGATTCCTATGACTTAAGCTACTGCTTCCAGAAGGCCAGGGAAGAGCACTCGAACGTGCTGCGGATTCCTTCACTGGAGAAGAGTTCTCTCTTCCGCTCTATCTCGCGGCTTGAGACGTCTTTTCTGGATGATGGGTATGCGGCGGAGCTGTTCCGGCAGGTGCTTTTTCTGGAATTCATGATCCATCTGAACAGAGCCGCGCAGAAGAACCGGCTGGAATTCATCGATACAGACAATTGCAATTCCAGGGTTCTGGATATCCTTCAATATATTAATGAGAATCTGGGCGGGGAATTGGATATTGATACCCTTGCAAGGCATTTCTATATCAGCAGATACTATATGATGCGGCTGTTCAAGCAGGAGACCGGATATACCCTTGGACAGTATATCTCACAGAAACGTCTCCTGCTTGCAAAAGAGCTGGTATTATCCGGCGTGCCGGGCACGCAGGCCTGCTTTGACTGCGGGTTTAAAGATTATTCTACCTTCTCGCGGGCTTATAAGAAGTTCTTCAAGGAGACTCTTAAGGATATACTCTAGAATAAATCTCTGCAGGGACATACGCCCTCACAAAGATCCCGTCCTCACGGTAATCTTCTTCCTGCAGTTCTCCGTACTTGCGGATCACCTGGATCTTTCCTGCCTCCTGATAGGAATACAGGTGCTCGATGAATACCTTCTGATTCCGCAGTACGGCCTCTATGGTCTTAAGAAGCTCTGGGATCCCTTCACCGGTCTTCGCGGAGATCTTCACCGTGTAATCCGCATGAAAATCCCGGATAACCTTGTCATCCTCCACCTTATCCTGCTTGTTGAAGACTGTAATAACCGGCTTGTCCCCCACTTCAAGGCTCTTCAGGGTCTCATACACCGTATACATCTGCTCGTCCATCCGGGGATTCGAAGCATCCGCCACATGCAGAATCAGATCCGCGTACTTCGCTTCTTCCAGCGTACTCTTGAAAGCCTCGATCAGATGGTGGGGAAGCTTATGGATAAATCCGACCGTATCCGTAAGGAGTATCTCCTGTCCACCGGGAAGCTTCCTCTCCCTGGTGGTAGGATCCAGCGTCGCGAACAGCTTATCCTCTGCCAGAATATCCGCGCCGGTCAGCGTATTCAGTAAGGTTGACTTCCCGGCGTTGGTATAGCCTACGATTGCCGCAACCGGAATATGGTTCCGGCTCCTTGACTGTCTTGTAATCTCCCGGTGCCGTCCGACGTCCCTAAGCTCCCTGTTAAGCTGGGCGATCCGGCTCTTGATAAGCCTGCGGTCCACCTCAAGCTTCTTCTCTCCCGGGCCTCTGGTCCCGATACCGCCTCCAAGCCTTGACATCGCCGTCCCGAAGCCGGTAAGCCTTGACTGGCGGTACTTAAGCTGCGCTAACTCTACCTGGATCTTCCCCTCACTGGTGGACGCCCTTGCGGCGAAAATATCAAGAATCACCAGGGTACGGTCCATGACCTTGGCATCAAGCTCGTCCTGCAGGTTCTTCATCTGCACCGGCGAAAGCTCGTCGTCACAGATAACGCCCGTGGCGTCCAATTTCCACAACAGATCCTTAAGTTCCTCAATCTTACCTTTTCCAATATAAGTTCCTGGATGAATCTGCTCCCGATTCTGCACTACCTTGCCTACCGTCACGGCTCCGGCTGTCTCTGCAAGATCCTTAAGTTCTTCAAGTGACATGAAAATGTCATCCTCATCTGATGTACGCACGCCAACCAGAATCACCCGCTCTGTTTCCTTCTCTAATTCAATCATATCTTATCTCGTTTCTAAAAATTCCAGTTCCTTCTGCGCCGCCTCATCCTCCGGGTAAGAAGCCACATACTCTCTTAACTCCACCTTTGCGCTCTCCCAGTCCTTAAGCTGTTCATATGCAACGACCATATTGAACTTCATCTCCTTTAGAAGCTCGGCGCTGTTCCCTTCCTGACTGATCCCCAGACGGAAATAATTCTGCGCTGATGAAGGGTTATTGAGCTTCATCTCACAGCTTCCGATAAAGTTGTAGAGCGTTCCTGTGCCCGTGGCTCCTGCTTCCACTGCCTTAAGAAATGCTTCTCTTGCTCCTTCATAGTTCTCTTGCTCCCATCTGGCAATGCCAATCCCTCTGTAGGCGTCTCCCACATTCACTTCATCCTCGATCGCCTGCTCGAACTGTGCAATTGCCTCCTCATACTGACCGCTCCTGAGATACTCCACGCCTTCTTCGGAAGGATTCTCACAGCCTGAAAGACACAGGCCAAGCAGGAACACAAACAATCCAATTATACCTTTCTTCATATCTTCCTCCATATAGCCGATGCGGGATACACGCCCTGAATCTAGTACAGCGTTGCATAATTAACAGTGAATAATGTGCTTGATATCCGCGCCAGCGGCGCTCATCCAGCAAGAGCCGACATACTCTAGACCGTATACCTCGCAACCCACGCGGAATTCATCAGCGCCATGAACATCACGCCCACCTCCGCAAGAATCGCCTCCCACAATCCGAAATATCCGGTAACCGCAAGAATCAATACCAGCGACTTGACCAGCAACGCAAACGATATATTATGGCTCACCACCTTGACGGTCTCTCTCGCAATCTTAATCGCATCTACAATCCTTGGCAGCTCATCCTCCAGAAGGATGATATCCGCCGCTTCAATCGCCGCCGCAGAGCCCAATGCTCCCATGGCAATCCCCACATCTGCCCGTGCCAGCACCGGCGCGTCATTAATCCCGTCTCCTACGCACACCAGACGTTCCGAAGCATCCTGAAGTCCCAGGAAATCCTCCACATGTTCAAGCTTTTCCTCCGGCATCAGATTCATGTAGGCGTAATCCATCCCCAGTTCCCTGGCCACCGGCACACTGGCCTTCTCCGTATCTCCCGTCAGCATCACCAACACCGCGTTGCACTTATCCTTCAGATAGCGGAAGGTATCCTTCGTGTTCTCCTTCACCGAATCCTCAATCACAATATATCCGGCATACCGCCGCTCTACCGCAACATAGAGCACCGTGCCTGCCTGATTCACATCCGTACAGACTATATTCTGCCAGTCCATCAGCTTCTTATTCCCAACGAAGACCTGCGCGCCCTCGAACATGGCGCTCACGCCGAAGCCCGGCATCTCCTTCATCCGGTATACCTTTCTCTTATCGACCTGCCTTCTGTACTCCACAAGCAGCGACTGGGCGATCGGATGGTTGGAATGGCACTCCACATGCGCCGCGATCCGCAGCAGCTCTTCCCTCGTCATATTAAAAGCCCTGACATCCGTGACCTTAAACACGCCTTCTGTCAGCGTACCCGTCTTATCAAATATAAATGTATCCGCCTTCGACAGATCTTCCAGATAATTCCTTCCCTTGACTACAATCCCCTGGCGCGCCGCAGAAGCAATCCCTCCGAGAAAAGCAAGCGGAATGGACAATATCAGCCCGCAGGGGCATGCCGCCACCAGAAATACCAGGCCTCTGTAGATCCAGGTATTCCAGTTCCCATAGGAAAATGACAGCGGCGGATAACATATGACCGCCAGTGTCAGCAGCAATATGAGCGGCGTATATATCCTTGAAAAACGGCCGATAAAGTCCTCGCTGCCAGCCTTCTGCTCCTGGGCTTCCTCCACCATCTTCATAATCCGTGTCACGGCCGAATCCTCATACACGCCAAGTACCATGGCCTCCACGGCCGCGCTTAAGTTGATGCATCCGCTGTATATCTTATCCCCTGCGCCTACAGATCTTGGCATAGCCTCTCCTGTCAGCGCCTTGGTGTCTATATCCGATATGCCATAGGTAATGAGGGCGTCCGCCGGTATGCGCTCTCCCGGCTTGATGATGATCGCATGTCCCGGCCGCAGCGAGGAAGGATCCACCTTAAACTCCCTGCCGCGCACAAGACGGGTCGCGTACTCCGGACGGATATTGATCAGTTCTTCAATCGAACGCTTCGTATTATCCGTCGAAAAGGT
>CAMSTW010000014.1 GCA_947063855.1 uncultured Dorea sp. | reverse complement strand
TGGCTGAAGCATCCGGCGCGGCGCCCGTCTCAGATGCCACTCTGCCGTACTCTTCTCTGGCTGAAGCATCCGGCGATACAGACCTCTGCCCCCGCGCTCCTGCAGCCGGCTCCCATACAGATGCATCCCCCCGGCCGCATCCCGCCGATTCCCCTGCTTTACTGCAGAATTCAACCGCCTGGATCCTGCCGCCGCGAATCACAATCTCACCTTCCACAAATTCCTTATCTTCTGTGTAAACCTTAACGTTTCTGATTAACATATATTGCCTCCTTATACTATACAGCTACTCCACGGCGCGCCCATATACTGCTCTCCCCGTTCCTTCCTTAAGCGCCCGCAATGTATTATCGTGCAGGATCTCTTTGGCGAACTTATCCTGCTCCACATAATAGGAATAGATGATGTCAAGCATAACCAGGATCGGGAACTGCGGCGATATAACATTTCCATGATTCAGGTGCCGAAGGGACGGCAGCAGCACAATCTCATCACAGAACTTCTCGAAGATTCCCTTGTTCTTCGCCGTAAGAAGCACCGTCTTCGCCCCTCTCTTGTGCGCCTCATTCAGAAGGTACAGCACATCCTCTTTCTCACCGCTGATGCTGATCCCAAATACCATACTCTTCCGGTCCTGGAAAACGGCCTGCATCCGCATCAGATCTACATCCTTTATGGAATCAATGTCCACGCCGATCCGCATAAACCTCAATTCCATCTCTTTTGCGGTGAGTCCCGAGCTGCCGATCCCGCACACAAACACCCGCTCCGACTGGTTCAGATACCTCCCGATCCGGGCAATCTGAGCCTCATCCACAAGATTATAGGTCTTGTTCAGAAGTTCCTGATATGCGTTCAGGACCATTCTTGTATTCCCTGTCATGGACTCCTGCTTCTCCACGAAGGTCTCCTCATACTGATACACGAATTCCCGATATCCACGGTAACCACATTTCTTTGCGAAACGGGACAGCGACGCCTCCGATACGTACAGCATTCCGGCTATGGCTTTCGCCGAGAAATCCATCCGCTTACGGTTTCGTATAAAGAACTCGGCAATGGTCTTCTCTACCATCGTAAAATTGTCATAATTCGATTCAATCATCGGCACTACAGACTTAACATAATACTCCATTGTATTTCATCCCTCTTTTTGTCTCTGCACGGCAAAAGTCTCCTTTTTGCTGCCTCTGCATAAAATGATAGAAAGCTCCCAGCATCCCCGCATCATTCTTATGCTTTGCAAATGCAATCCTTGTACATGATGAAATACTCGGGATCAAATATTTTTCTACCGCTTTCTCTATCCTGCTCCTTAGATATTCCTCCTGTGTCATGATGCCTCCGCCCAGTACGACCACTTCCGGATTCATCACATAACAGATATTGGCAATACCCTGTCCAAGCACATCCACCATCTCGTCAATGGCCCTGATGCACAGCTCATCCCCTTTCCCGGCCGCTTCAAATATATGACGGCCGTTCCATACACAGGCAGGCCCCCTCTTCCACTCTGCCACCTTCCTCGAAAGAATACTCGCCGCCCCCAGCGTCTGGAAGTCGCTTCCCGCCATGTGCATATAGCCTACCTCACAGGCGCTGCCGCTAAATCCATGGAACACCTTACCATCCGCCACAATACATCCGCCTATGCCCGTCCCGACCGTCAGCATGAGAGATGGATCGCACCCCTTCGATGCTCCGGAAACCGACTCGGCCAGCCCCGCGCAGTTAACGTCATTCTCCACCTCACACGGAACATGGAACCGCTGTTCCATCGTCTCCTTGAACCGTGTTCCCGTATAATCGGGAATCAGAGGCGCCGAATGGAAGATCTCTCCCTTCTCTGTATCTACCATGCCTGCTGTCGAGATACAGATTCCATCCACCGCGCCGGTCCTCTGATACCGTTCTACGACGCCTGCTGCCTTCGCCAGAATGGACGGGCCGCCCCTATAGCTCTCTGTGCGCATCTCATCCCGGCATACCATTTCCCCGTCTTCGTTCAAAACCCCGTATTTGATAGCCGTCCCGCCTATATCCATGCTTACATATCTCTTCATATCTGTACCTCATAATTATAGTATATTCCTGTGGATTGTGCAATCACTGCAACACTATATCCGCACCTTAAAGATTGCTTTGCGGATCTTCTCCTGCCCGTCTGCGACAACCGCCGTGCGGTGTGCGTCGCTTGGATAGCAGATCAGAAAATCCCCCTCCCGCAATACGACGGAGCCATTCTTTTCTCCCTCCATCTGCAGGAAATCATCCTTCTCCACATATTTTTTCACATCCATATTCTGGATGAAATTCATATCAATCTGCTCTGCGCCGTCAAGCATCAGGTGAATATCCAGATACTCCCTGTGCGCTTCCCAGAAACGCTCCTTTGCATCTACCGTCTCATACTCCACGATATTGACAAATAACCGTTTTCCCTCTATCTCGTAGCATCCCCTGCCGTATTCGTTCAGCTCATGCTCCTTTGCATATCTGAAGCACTCGAACACCCCGTCCTCAAGGAAAAAATACTCCTTAAGATTCTGTACATTTCCAAATATCATATTCTCTTCTCCTGCTTACTTCTTGTAAATCGTCGTGTAAGGCGCCGGAACGCTTGTATCGCCCGTAACCTTCCTGTAGACCACGCTTGCCGGAATCCCCACCGCCAGCGACACCGCTATGGATATCAGGGAATAGGACCAGATGGATACCTCCTTCGCCGGGACAAAGTATTTGATCCCTATCATGACCAGGGAGGCCGCAGCAAACGCCAGCGACGCCCCGAACGTATTTGCCGTTTTCGTAAACGCCCCAAGGATAAAGGTGCCGATCAGAATACCAAGGACCAGCCCCATGAATCCGTTAAACCATTCGTATGCGGACTTCACGCCTCCATTTGCCAGAATCATGGACACTGCAATAGAGAAGATCCCTACGATAAGAGAAACATACTGCCCGATCTTCGTCTGTGTCTCAAAGCTTAATTCCTTCTTCGTAAGGCGCGCCTGGATGTCAAGGGTCCAGCTTGCCGCAACAGAGTTAAGGCCTGTGGACAGCGTAGACTGTGAGGCCGCGTAGATCGCCGCAAGAAGCAGCCCTGTGATACCGACCGGAAGCTCGAACGCGATGTAGGATGCGAAGATCTGATCCTGCGCCGCTGCCGGAGGAAGCGCATTCTGCTGGTAGAATACATATAAGCCCGTCCCGATCAGGTAGAATACGGTTGCGATAAAGATGGAGAGCGCGCCGTTTGCCAGCATCATCTTGTTAAGCTTCTTCGTATCCGTCGTCGTCGTAAACCGTTGTACGATATCCTGACTGGACACGTAAGAACCCATGGTGTTAAAGCCTGCTCCTACAATCAGTATAAATACACTGTCCTTCAGGATATTGATGTTGAAGACCGGCTGGCTGGCAGACAGGAACTTTTGCTCTGAGGCAAATGCGGAAAATATGGCTCCGATCCCTCCGTCAATATGCGCCAGAAGGAAGATCAGTGAGAATGTAACTCCGATCAGAAGCACAGATCCCTGGATAAAGTCCGTCCAGAGTACCGACTTAAGTTCCCCTGTATAGGAATAAATGATTGCAATCACACCCATGATGACGATCAGAAGATTCACGCTGATTCCGGTCAGGCTTCCCAGCACCATGCACGGAAGGTACATGATGATCGACATACGTCCCACCTGATAGACGATGAACATCACTGCGCCAAGCACACGCAAGCCCTTGCTTCCAAACCTTAATTCCAGATAATGGTACGCCGTGTCAATGTCAAGCCTGCTGTAGACCGGCAGGAAGAACCGGATGGTCAGCGGGATAGCCAGCAGCATGCCCAGCTGTGCAAACCACATGATCCAGGTCCCCGCATAAGAATTTCCCGCAAGCGACAGGAAGGATATGGGGCTTAAGAGAGTTGCAAATATGGAAACGGAGGTCACCCACCAGGGTACGGTTCCGTCGCCTTTGAAGAATTCCTTACCCTTCATCTCTTTCTTGGCGAAATGAAGGCCGGCGAATAATACTGCCGCCAGATATACTACTAAAATAACCAGATCTATGATCGTAAAACCTTGCATATTCTCTTCTCCTTCACGTCACCAGCAGTCTTAAACTGCATATTTTTCCTTCGCCTCACGGATCAAATGCGCCGCTTCTTTAACCACCGCCATGTCACTCTCAACCAGCGGCGGCAGAGGCTCTCTTACTCCTCCAAGCTTAAGCCCTTCATTCCTCTCAAGGACCGCCTTGATAACGCCGTACATATTTCCCTGCGCCGAACACATCTTGTAGATGATCTCATTGACCGTATATTGAAGCGCTCTCGCCTTCTCCATCTCATTTGCCTTCACATATTCTTCTAATCTCAGGAACAATTCAGGCATCGCCCCATAAGTCCCGCCGATCCCGCCTTCTGCTCCGATGGCCAGGCCGCTTATGAACTGCTCGTCCGGCCCGTTGAAGATCACATAATCCTCACCGCCCGCCTGTCTGAACATCTGGATATCCTGCACCGGCATCGAGGAATTCTTTACGCCGATCACCCTGGGGTTCTTCCTCATTTCTTCAAACAGGCTCATGGTGAGGGCAACCCCCGCAAGCTGCGGAATATTGTAGATAACGAAATCCGTATCGGGCGCCGCGCCGCTGATGTCATTCCAGTACCGGGCGATCGCATGTTCCGGCAGCCGGAAATAAATCGGCGGAATCGCCGCAATCGCATCTACGCCCAGACTCTCCGCATGTGCGGCCAGTTCCATACTGTCCTTCGTATTATTACATGCAACATGGGCAATGATCGTCAGGCGGCCGCCGGCTGCTTCACAGACATTTTCCAGGACAATCTTCCGGTCTTCTACACTCTGGTAGATACACTCCCCGGAGGAACCGTTCACATAGACGCCCTTCACGCCCTTTTCCACAAAATATCTGGTCAGCGCCTGCACTCCCCGGGGGCTTATGTTTCCTTCCTGGTCGTAGCACGCATAGAATGCCGGGATCACACCTTTGTACTTACTTAATTCTCTCATTGTTTTTCTCCTTTCCTGACTGCAGTCTCTTATTTCAAAGCGCGGCGGCCTGCTTCATCCCTTCTCCATCTGCCCGTGAAGCTCTGCCGTCCTCTGAAAACATAAGTTTCCAAGAGACCGTCTCTTTGTCTTACTCTGGCTCATACAGTTCCACATCTTTGCATTAATCTTGATATAATCGTGCTCGATATTCGTGTCAGCTGTGCGTCTGCTAACCGACTGTGCAGCGGGCTTTGCCCAGCTCCTCTGCAAATGACCTTGCAATCAGCTGCGGCCTTGTAATCGCCGAGCCTACCACGACACAGAATGCGCCAAGCTCAATCACCCGTCTGGCTTTCACCGGCGTGTCGATATTTCCCTCCGCGATTACTTTGTGTTTTACCTGTGAGATAATCTTCCTGATCATCCCGAAATCATCCGCCTCAATCCTGTCTCCCGCGCTCTGCTTCGTATAACCCACCAGCGTTGTTCCGATGAAGTCAAACCCAAGCGTATCCGCGCAGACTGCTTCCTCTATCGTGGAACAGTCCGCCATCAGAAGCTGGTCCGGATATTTTGCCTTCACCTGTCCAAAGAATGTATCCAGTGTAAGTCCTCCCGGTCTCAACCTTCCGGTTGCGTCCATTGCGATGATCTCCGGCTTAACCTCCATCAGTTCGTCGATCTCTTTCATCGTCGGCGTGATGTAGATCTCGCTGTCTTCATAGTCCCTCTTGACGATTCCGATGACCGGAAGTTCCACCTGCGACCGTATCTCCCTGATGTCCTCCCTGGTGTTGGCGCGGATTCCCGCCGCTCCCCCTTCCTTTGCCGCCAGAGCCATTCTTCCCATGATGAATGACGAATGGAGCGGTTCGTCCTGCAGCGCCTGGCAGGATACGATCAGCCTGCCCTTCAATTGTTCTACACTTTCCTCCATACTCCTTTAACTCCTTTCTTCTCTTTCCTTTCACCGTGTCCCTACACCGTTTCCTTTCACCGGCGTCTCATCTGGCCGGATGGAGCGTCAGACTGGTTTGATATTCTTCCTTTCCTTACACCGGTCCTTACACCGGCGTCTCATCTGGCCGGATGGAGCGCCAGGCTGATTTGATATTCTTCTCATCTCCCGTTCGGGATTTCTGATTTTGAGGGGGCTGGTTTCCGGGTTCTGATTCTGGGTTTCTGGTTTCTGATTTCTGGCACTCAGTATACGCACCGGAAAATATGTTTTCAATAGGTTCCAGACGTTCTGAAACTTCTTTCATTCTTTTCAAAACAGACCTTTTAAACAGATAATTTTTACCTGATTTTTTGGTAATGTTGCACAACAGTAAGTTACTTCTTTCCATATCTGAAAGTACCCTCAGCATTTATTCATGTAAAATACTGAGGGTACTTTTAGTTATTTGTATTTTGTCTGAAAACTATTCAAGATTTTAATTATATCGTCCCATCCCAGGTGGAGACCGCCGCCGCCTTCTTCTCTTCTTCATCAAACCACCGGCTTGTGACCACCTTTCCTTCCGTATAGAAGTGAAAACCGTCCTTCCCAAGACAGTGCAGATCCCCAAAGAAGGACTGCTTGTGACCATTGAAGGGGAACATCCCCACCGGCACTGGTATACCCACGTTGACGCCGACCATCCCGCCGTCTGTATGACGGACAAATTCTCTTGCATGATACCCGCTCTGCGTATAGATGACGGATCCATTGGCAAAGGGATTGGCGTTCATGATCTTAAGTCCTTCCTCAAAGGACTTCACCCGCTTAATACAAAGAACCGGCCCGAAGATCTCCCTTTCGCCCACCGTCATCCCCGGCTTTACATGGTCGAAGATGGTCGGACCGACATAGAAGCCCTTCTCGTAGCCTTCTACCTTCACCCCTCTGCCGTCCAGAACAAGCCTTGCGCCTTCCCGGATACCCGTCTCTATCCACTGCAATATGGATTCTCTGTGCCCGGCGTTGACCACCGGCCCTAATTCGGTCAGCCGGTCATAGGCCGGTCCGACTCTGAGCCTTTCTGCCCTTTCTACAATCTGCTCTGCAAGCGCATCTGCAATCTCCTCTTCTGCGACTACCACCGGAAGGGCCATACAGCGTTCGCCCGCACAGCCAAAGGCCGCGTTGATAATACCTGCCGCCGTCCGTTCAAGCGGCGCATCCTTAAGAACCAGCGCATGGTTCTTGGCTTCACAGAGCGCCTGCACTCTTTTGCCGTTCGCCGCGGCAGTGGAGTAGATATGTTTTCCCACAGACGTGGAGCCAACAAAGGTAATCCCTCTGATATCTGGATGGCGAAGGAATATCTCTGCCTCTTTCCGGGAGCAGGTTACGATATTGATCACTCCGTCCGGAAGCCCGGCTTCTTTATAAAGCTCTGCAATACGCATACAGGTCTGGGGAGTGAAGGTTGCCGCCTTCAGTACGAGTGTATTTCCACAGGCGATACACATGGGCGCCATCCATCCCATCGGGATCATCGCCGGAAAGTTGAACGGGACAATCCCTGCAAATACTCCCAGCGGTTCCCGGTACAGCACGGTATCAAAACCTTTCGATGTATCCATCAGGCTGTCTCCCATGAGCAGGGACGGAGCCGAAAGCGCCTGTTCGGTTCCTTCCTGGGCTTTCAGCACATCTCCCTCAGCTTCCGCCCATGCCTTTCCATTCTCAAGCGCTACGGACATGGTAAGCTCTTCCCTGTGCGCCTCCAGCAGCCCCCGCAGACGGTAGAGGATCTCCATCCGCTTCCGCACAGGCGTAGCCGCCCATCCCGGATACGCTGCCCGCGCCGCGCCAATCGCCTCTTCAATCTCTTCCTCCGTACAACAGGGAACCCTTGCAATCACCTCTCCCGTACTGGGATCGAATGCGTCTGTATATTTCTCCGTACTTGAAATCTTATAGTTGCCATTTACATAATATGAAAGCTTCTTTACTTCGCCCACGGCTTTTCCTCCTAATTCTGTCTGGTATTTCCAATCGTCGTTTTTAGCCTGCCTGCTTCTTAGCCCTGCCGGACGTTTCCGATTATCCCGGACGATCCGCCGGCTTTTTAATCCTGCTGGGCGTTTCTGATCATCTTAAGCAGCAGCAGTGATATTGCAAGTATGCAGATCAGCAGGATCATGGACAGCGCCGAACTGTACCCTATATTGAAATAGCTGAACCCCTGGTAATATGCATATATATTCAGGGTCTGGGTGGATACTCCCGGGCCTCCGGCGGTCATCGCCATGATCGAATCATATCTCCGGATGGCGTCCATAATCCGAAACAACAGCGCCAGAAGAACCATCGGCCTGACCAGAGGAAGCGTCACGTAGAAAAACTTCTGCAGGGTATTCACCCCGTCCACCACCGCCGCATCATAATAGTCCTGGCTGATTCCCTGTATTCCCGCAAGCAGGATCATTGTCACAAAGGGCGTCGACAGCCATATGTCTGTAGCTATGATGGTAACCAGCGCAGTCTTTGGCGACCCCAGCCAGTTTATGGCAGGAACCCCCAGCTTTCCAAGCAGATAGTTGATGATTCCCAGATCCGCGTTGAACATCATCCGCCACATGATACCGGAAACCACAGGCGTGATCATCATCGGTATGATATAGAGGGAGCGCATTAGCTTTACTCCCCGGAACTCTCTTGATAGAAGCAGCGCAATCAGCATACCAAGAACCATCTGCCCGGTAACCGTGGAAACCACCTGTATCACCGTCACCTTTATGGCCGACCTGAAATACTCATCCTCAACCGCGCGGACAAAATTACCCAGTCCTGCAAACGCCGCGTCCTGCGGTTTTGTGATATTATATTCAAACAATGCTATCCCAAAGGAAAATATAAGCGGCACGGCCGTGAGTGCGATCAGCACCAGGAAGGACGGCATTGTGAGAAGGTATAAGGATCTGCGGTCCTTTTTCTTAAAGTTCTCCGGCCTCTTATTCTGATGTAATTTTCTCATATCTTAACCTTTCACCGCCCCTCCCATCAGTCCACGCACCAGACTTCTCTGGCAGAAGATTGTAAATACCAGGATCGGAAGCACCACCAGCACCGACGCCGCGCATAACGCTCCCCAGTTCGTCCCTGAACTGCTTACGAACGACTGGATATAGATCGGAGCCGTCTTCGTAGCGTTCCCCGTCATGATGACTGCATAGAAATATTCGTTCCACGACATCATGAACGCAAACATGGCGCAGGTGGCGATTCCTGGTTTCACCACAGGCAGACAAATCCGCAGGAACGTCCCGATCCGGTTACATCCGTCGATCAGGGCCGCCTCTTCAATCTCCGCCGGAACTCCCTGAAAGAATCCCATCATCAGCCACGTCACGAACGGCAGAACCGTCGTCAGATAGATCAGAATCACACTGACATAGCGGTCTGTAAGGGACAGGTAATTGAATATCATATAGAACGGAATGATGATCCCCATCGGCGGGATCATACGCGCCAGTATGATCCCAATCCCCATCGCATTCCCGGATCTGCTGTTATTTCTCGCGAGGGCGTAGCCTGCCATTACCCCCAGCACTACTGCAAATATGGTGGCCGACGCCGATATCACAAGGCTGTTCTTAAGGCTCTCTAAGAAGGAAGGATTTCCAAGCAGTCCGCTGTAGTTGGAGAAATCCGGCGTAAAGAGCCATTTGGGCGGCATAGCGAAGGCCTCCGCCTTGCTCTTCATAGACGTGGAGATCAGCCAATATAACGGAAACAGCGAGGCCAGAACAATCATACCGGTGAGGATATTCAGACATCCGTTTATTATCTTCATCTTTATTTTATACATAGCATCCCACCTATTCTTATCCACGTATCACCGGATCTATTCGATTACGCCTTCTCGTTTCAGAAGCTCTTCCACATCCTTCCAGAGCTGGTCGATGGCAGACTGCGAATCTGTTTTCCCCAACGCCACATCTGCAATCTGGATGGCGAGCAGGCTCCGTATCTCCGTCATCTCATTGATTGCAGGGAAATAATTGCTGATAGGATCATGCTCTAATGCATAATTGACTGCTTCCGCCAGATCTTCGTTAAAATACTCGCCGATCTTTGGATCCCCCAATACGTCTGTGCGCACCGGTCCTGTCTGTACTCCGCTTTTCACCTGCTCCATCTGAAGCTCATATCCGGATACAAACTGAAGGAACTTCCATGCTTCCGTTGGATGCTCTGTCTTAGACGCCATCAAAAACATCCACGGGGAACCGATCGCATGCCCCTCTGTAAACGCCGCAAAGCCCACATCTTCTGCTACCTGGGATTCCTCACTGTCCAGAACGCCATTTGCCAGAATAGAGGTGTCAATCCACATCGCCGACAGACCCTGCTGGAATGCAAGCTGCGCCTCCTCATATCCGTAGCTGCTGATTCCCGCCGGAGCATATTCGTGAAATTCTGCGAAAAAGTCTGTGGCTTCCACTGCCTCTTTTCCTCCGATCCGCGAGTAATCCACGAGCCCTTCGGCGTCCTCCCAGCTGCCGCCGCAGATCATCCACAGCATCGCCCACAGGAATGTATTCGCATTCCCCTCTCTGCTGGCTCTGAAGGATATGCCGTACTGATTCTTATCCGGAGCATTCAAAGTCCTTGCTGCTTTCAGTATATCTTCCAGTGTAGTCGGCGGATTCTCAGGATCCAGTCCCGCATCCTGAAACATCGCCTTATTATAATAGAGGATGTTGACGCCCATATTATACGGCACGGCGTAACGCTTCCCGTCCACGACGGCCAGTGACAGCATGGAATCTGCCAGTCCTTCCCTCCACGCCTTATCTGTGACGCTGTCGTCTTCGATATACTGGTCAAGCGGCTGTACCCAGCCTCCGTCCAGGATCGTACCGATGGTTGCCGGAGAGGCCATTACCACGTCATACTGCTGGTTATTGGACGACAGTCCAAGCATCATCTTGTCCATATAGCTTGACTCGGCCATAATCTCATAGTTGATCTTAATTCCGGTCTCTTCTTCAAACTGATCAAAATAATTCAGCATATCCTTCGTCTGCTCATTCTCCGAGAGGATTACATTCAGCGTCACCGCTTCTTTGTCCGTCTTCCCTGCATTCCCCGAACCGTCGTCCTGACCGCCCGTTTTCGCACACCCTGCAGACAGGCCCGCCAGCAACGTAACTACCGTCAACATCGCAACTACTCGTTTCTTCATAGATGTTCCTCCTCTTCATCTTTATCGTCTCCCGGAATCTCCAAACCTCATTTCACCAGACTTCCTAAGATTCTGGTTTTATGGCTTCCGGGAAACCTTCTTTTATCTTCCGATCCAATTCTTCCATGTAATTCTTCGTATTTCTGTAGATTCCTTTATAAATGCCATACCACTGGTGATAGATTTCCCGGTTGGACGCCCCGGGGCTTACCCTCTCTTTCTCCTGATTCCATTCTTCTATCTCATCTTTCCCAATCTCACCGGACGCCATACCGCCCAGAAATGCATCCCCATATGCCGCTCCGACCGTTATCTCCTTAAGCGCCTGGCTCTTTCCGGTTATATCGCTGATGATCTGCAGCCAGAGCCGGTTCTTACAGCCGCCCCCCGCCGTCGTAATCTCTTCGCAGGTCTGCCCGAAACAATCCAGAACCTCCAGATTATCCCTGACGCCAAATCCCACACTTTCCAGCAGCGCCCGGTACAGATGCATCTTCGTGTGGTTCAGGGTCAGGCCAAAGAACACTCCTTTTGCCCTGCTGTCAAAAACCGGCGTCCGCTCTCCGCAGAAATAGGGCAGCGCCAGAAGTCCTTCGCATCCGGGCGGGATCTTTTCAGCCATCCCGGCAAGCCTGGCATACGCATTCTCCCCTTCTCTTTTGGCCTCTTCCTGCATATCCGCCGCCAACTCCCCGAGAAACCATTTTGTCAGCGATCCTGCCGCGCTCATTCCCCCGGCCATACAGTACGCTCCCGGGAAAAGAAAGGGGGCAGACCACATACGGACATCTTTTGCCGGATCCTTTAGAACCTTGATCAGGAATGCTGTGCTTCCCATCATCAAAAACGTCTTCCCCGGACGCATCACGCCCACGCTCACTGCCTCCGCCGCCGCGTCACTGGTTCCGGCGCTCACGACCGTCCCCTCCGAAAGCCCGGTCAATTCCGCCGCTTTCCGGCTCACTCTTCCGGCAATGTCGCAGCTCCACATCAATTCCGGCAGCCTGCCGCTTATACCGAACGCATCTGTCATACCCTCATCCCAGCACATATTTTCATAAGAGAATAACGGCGTATAGCCCGCGCATGCGGTATAATAATCCATTACATTTCTTCCGGTCAGACGGTATATCAGATATGACGAAGCAGTCATGATCATCTTAGTATTCTTGAAAACTTCCGGTTCATGATTCCTCACCCACAGAATCTTCGGCCCTGCCGCCTGCGAGGAAAGTGTATTTCCGCATGTCCGGATAAAATATTCTTCCGTGTATTTCTGATTCAAAATCCCGATTTCCTGCTCTGCCCGGGTATCAATTCCATAAAGAATTGCATCCCTAAGAGGTCTTCCCTCGTGATCTGTCATCACCACGCAAGGTCCGATCGCACTGATTCCGATGGATACAATCTCCTGTGCAGAGACGCCGCTTTCCTTAAACAGCGCCTGTATCAGGTATACGAGATCCCGGACCCATACCTTCTCGGGATCATGCTCGAAGAATCCCGGCCGTATACTTACCGTATCATGATCCACAGTCTGAAATGCAGTGATTCTTCCCTCACGGTCTGCAAGGACTCCTTTGGACTGTGAGGTGCCGATATCTATCCCCATATAATATCTTTTCTTCATACGCTTACCCATAATGTCGTTCAAAACATATATCCGCCGGTGCGTTTCTCACCATCCGCTCAACCAGGCAGGACAACTCCTTTAAGTCCGTAAGACTGCAAAGTTCCACCGCTGTATGCGTGTATCTGCACGGGAATCCCAGATCGATCACCGGCACTCCCTTATGCCAGAGCTGGACATAGGATGCGTCCGTCAGGATACCGCAGGACGCCGTTCTCTGAATCGGAATCTGAAGTTCCCCGGCCGCCTCGCCCGCCATGCTCACCAGCAGGGGATGCGGAATCGTCCCGTTCAGCGTGCCTCTCCCGTGGAAATTGTACATGCTGACCACCGGTCCTTTATCCAGCGCAGCCGGAAGCGTCCCTGCCATATCCGGAGTATCCCCTGTGATAGCTACATCTATTGCTATCGCAAAATCCGGCTCTACGGACGCGCAGCTAAGAAGGCCTCCTCTGAGATTGAACTCCTCCTGTACGGTCGCCACAAGATACACATCCAGATCACAGGCCGCAGCCGCGAACCGCTCTGCCAGGTCAAGC
Organism: uncultured Dorea sp.; assembly: GCA_947063855.1. Lineage (GTDB taxonomy): Bacteria > Bacillota > Clostridia > Lachnospirales > Lachnospiraceae > Sporofaciens. The sequence continues at coordinate 36,878 of CAMSTW010000014.1, read as the reverse complement.
AGTACGGCGCAGCCTCCCCGGTTATCCATGGCCGTTCCATAGCACCTTGTCCCGGACAGTTCCTCGAATCTTGGCTTGTACACCACCGGACATCCGGGCCAGATCCCCTTTTCTTCTGCTTCTTCGGCGGAAGTCAGCCCCAGATCCACATAAAGCTCCTGTATCGGTATCACCTGGTACTTATCAGCCGCGGGCGTCACATGATGGGACTTATTCCCAATCACCCCGTTCATCCACCTGCCGCGGTCGTTCCGTACCAGAACCTCCATCCCGGGAAGAATCTTCTCCGGAATTCCTCCCAGTCTCTCGATTCTCAAGAACCCGTCCGGCTCTGTCTTCCTGACCACAAACCCCAGCTGATCCATATGCGCGAAGATCATAACCTTCTTTGCACCCTCCGTCCCGGAAGCAAACCGTGCGATAATATTCCCGGCCGTATCGGTCTTTACAGAAGAACTGTATCTTGTAAAATTTTGATACAGATACCTCCCGACACTCTCTTCACACCCCGACAATCCCGGAAGTGTGCAGAGATCTCTAAGTATCTTCCTCATCCTTCGTTACCTCCCTTCTCTCTAATCTCTCAGAATCTCCGGATCCCTGCCGTCTTCTCTCTCTAATCTCTCAGAATCTCCGGATCTCTGCGGTCTTCTCTCCAATTGCTCAGAATCTCCGGATCCCTCCGTCTTTTCTCTAATCTCTCTAAATCTCCGAATCCCTGCCGTCTTCTCTCTCTAATCTCTCAGAATCTCCGGATCCCCGCCCGGCAGGCTTCCGGAAATCTATTCATTCATAATCAGCGCCTTCAGCACACGGTCTTTTTCTTCAACCGCTGTTCGTATGGCAAGCGCCGTCTCTTCCAGCGGAAATCTGTGCGTGATCAGCGGCTGTACCTTCATCTGTCCTTTCTCGAGCATATGAAGGCCGATATCCACTTCCACATCAAAACCCGTGCACCCTGCCAGGTTTAACTCTCTGTGGAGAAACGGATACAGGTGCATAAGCGCCGTCTCTTTTGCCGCGCCAAATAGTGTCAGGGTTCCTCTTTTTCTTGTCATCAACGCCGCCTGCCGGTAGGTTTCCCCCAGTCCTACAGCCTCCAGGGTCACATCCGCACCGATTCCGCCGAAATGCTTCCTGACCGTCTCAACCGGATCACACTTGGAAGCGTTGACTAGCAGATCAGCCCCAAGCTCCTTCGCAATCTTCAGATGAGAATCAGACACATCTATCACTGCAACGGTTCCGGCCCCTGCCAGCCTGGCCGCCTGAAGCATACACAGCCCGATGGTTCCCGCTCCCATGACCGCAACCTTATCCCCAAGCCTTATATTCGCCCGGTTCACTGCATGGATCGCATTCGCCACAGGTTCAATCAACGCCCCCTCCTCGAAGGATAAACCGTCCGGCAGTCTGTGTAGGTTCTTCTCGGGAACCACTACATATTCTGCCATTGCCCCCTGGCGGAAACCGCGCAGTCCGGAACCTATGATTCCTCCTTCCTCACAGATATTGAACCAGGAGTGCCTGCATGCGTAACATTCACCGCAGGAGAACTGCGGATCGATCACGACCCTGTCGCCCGGCCGGAAGCTTTGGGCGGCTTCGCCGCATACAGACACGACTCCGCTTGGTTCATGTCCCATGACCAGGCCGTCCACACGGCCTTTCGATTCTTCATCCAGGAATCCATGAACATCCGAACCGCACACCCCGCACGCTCTGACTTCTACAAGCGCCTCATCCTTTCCACAGTCCGGTACATCCATCTGCTCTATCTCGATTCTTCTTGGATTGTTCCGTATGACTGCCGCTTTCATCTTACCGCCAGAAACCGTCATCTTATCTCACCGCCTTTACACTCTCTATGAATTCTCTCATTGCTTCTTCCGGATCCTTTGCCGACAGAAGAGGTTCTCCCACAACGATTACTTTTGCCCCGTTCTGTACTGCCCTCCTTGCTTCCTCTGCATCATATACGGCGTAGGACAGCGGCGTATCTACCGCCTTATGCACCGCTCTTAGCATGTCAAGAGGTGACGCGTCCGGATTCTCCCTTTTCTGATCCACCCCAAAATGAACCATGATATAATCGGCACCCATACCGGCATACTTCTTCGCGCTTTCCACAAGATCGGAGACATTGAAGAGATCCACAGTTACCTCTATCCCCTGGCGCTTTCCCTCTTCGATTGCCTCACGCACGGTAATGTCCGGACATAAAGCCGTGACTGTAACATTACGGGCTCCCCTCTCCTTTGCAGCAGTCACATATCTCTTTGCCCCGGCCATGATCATAAAATCGACAAGAATATACTGCCTGGGGAATCTGGAGGATATATGCCGGATTGCATGTACTCCTTCGAACTTGTTCAGCGGATTCCCAATCTCCAGCCAGTCCGCTCCGGCCCTTACTGCACAGCCTGCCAGATATCCGGCCCTCTCATTATCCGTAACATCCAGCGCAATCTGTATGATCGTCTCCATACCATCCACTCCTTTCCTTTTCTCAGATCCAGTCTGTCCTGTACTTCTGTTACATGCACCCTGTCCATGAACTCCCTTACGCACTCTCCCGGATTGTACGCACATCATCCATGAACTTCACGCACTCTTCCGGATCGCACGCACCTTATTCATGAACTCCTTCACGCGGTCTGTGTCGACATGGTTCTCGAATTTCCCGTCAACCTTAAAGGTGGTTCCGACAACCGCACCGTCTGCAATCTTAAGCTGCTCTTCCACGTTATGTACCCGTACTCCTGTATTGGCAAATACCACCGTTTCCGGCACCGCTTCCTTCACAATCCTAAGTACCTGTACATCCGTCTCGCTTCCGGCCGTGATACCGGAGACACAGAGGGCGTCCGGTCTGCAGTTGAATACGGTTGTCTTTGCAATCTGGGCAATATCCCTGTCTGCCATGTATCTGGCTGCTTCCGGAATGATGTTAAACAACAGCTTCACCTTCTCCGCATGGACCTCTCTCTGATGTCTGACCGTCTCTCCGCAATTCGTATCCCAAATGCCAAAATCCGAGGCGTACACACCGGTAAATATCTCTCTTACGAAGGATGCCCCGGTGGCGCTGGCTAGATCAATGGATTTCTCTGCATCCCAGAGAACATTGACCCCATATGGAACCTTGATCTCGGAACGGAGCTCGCCGATCACTCTTGCCATCGCAATCGGCGTGATGGTCTTTACATCCGTCAGATAAGGAAGGCTGAACTCATTCGAGAACATCACCGCGTCCACACCGCCCTCCTGCAATGCAAGCAGTTCCCTTCTGGCCGCCTCCACTACATACTCCATCCCCTTATCCTTGCAGTAATACGGATCTCCCGGCATCGGCTGCATATGGCACATAGCAATAATCGCTTTCTCAGTTCCAATCACTTCTTTTAACCAGCTCATACATACTTCTCCTTTTCTCTCTCCTGTTATTGTTAATATGTGTCAACTTTTGTTACATTATATATCTATATGCAATAATTTGCAAGTTTCATTTTTAATTTTTACATATTTTTTCATATTATTGCATTATATATCATGATTATTTCCAAATTTTAACATTTTTATTTTAGACAATGCTATAATTTGATTTAATTTGCAATATTTTGTACATTTCGCTATTTCAGCTTATTGACAAACCCGGCTTCAGAACTTATAATGAAATTAATGTCTTCCTATACTTGTTATGAACTATTTTAATCAGAATATTCAGATGAAAGGTAAAAATCGTGGAAAATAATACTCTGCAGGATATTCCTGCGGCACGGAAGGTCTTTATACTGAACTATATAAAAGAGAACGGCAGCGCTTCCATCAAGGATCTGTCTATTTTGCAGAATGTATCCGAGGCTACGATACGCAGAGATCTGGATGCGATGAGCATAGAGGGGATTCTGGAACGTACCAGAGGCGGCGCCATCCTTCCCTATGAGAAGAGCACTTCTTTCGAACGTGTCTATCATGAAAAGTCGAAACTTATGACTCTGGAGAAGAAGGCGATCGGGAGATTCGCGGCATCGCACATCCAGGACGGCGATACCATTTTTCTTGATTCGGGAACCACATCCCTGCAGATTGGCATGAATCTGGCAGATAAGAAGAAGATCACGGTCATTACCTATGATCTCTTTATTGCAAATTCTATCATACTGGATGCGTCGTCCTCCCTGCTTGTCACAGGAGGCGTGCGCAAGACTGATTTTGGAGTACTGACTGGTTCTCTTGTGCTGAATTTTATCAGAGAAGTCCGTCTTAACAAGGCATTTCTGACGGCAGATTCGGTTGATATCGGATTTGGGGTATCTAATGCGAGTTTTGATGAAGTGGACATAAAAAAAGAGCTGATCCGCTCCAGCCGGTATGTTTACCTGGCAGCGGATCACTCCAAATTCGGGAAGGTCGCCATGACGCATGTATGTTCCCTGCACGATATTGACGAGATTATTACGGACGACGGACTTTCTGTAGATATGCAGAAGGAACTTTCTGCCGAGAATATATCATTTACACTCGTTTCTCCTGAGTTGGAGGATTGAGTCTTTTAGATTTCACTCAATTCTTCAACCTTACAGGAATGTTTCTTCGTCTTTTTATCATAGCTGATTCCGACTGCCAGGATCCGTCCGGTATATTTCGTCCTCTCACCCAGCTTTCCTTTGAAACGCAGTGCATATTCCTTATCCTTAATCTGCCGGATTGCATCATCCGGCGTACTGTCTACTTTCAATTCAAGAATAAATGCATCCTGATTCTTCTGGTCAGGATAGAAGATGAAATCAACATACCCTTCCCCTGCTTTATCCTCCCGTTCGACACGATAACTGTCACGCGCCGCCAAATACACCAGATTCACGATGGCTGACAATTCTATCTCACTGTTGTAGGAGAATATCGGGGATTCCGTATTATGTGCAAAGCTTAGTATCTCAGCCATCTCCTGTGTATTACCGGATAATGTGGCAGACAGCATCTTTCTGGAAGCATTCGCCAGGTTGTAAATATATCCCAGAGAACGCTCCTTCTTCATCATAGAGGCAAAACTGTCCATCAACTCATGATTCGGAATGGATACTAATCCCTCTTTATAGGTCAGAAGACCATAGACAACCAGCGCCGAATATATCTCATCCTTCGTATCAAGCTGCATGGCAGTTGCGGCGTATTCCTGTATATCTGACGGAATACATTCACCGGCAAATAAAATTGCAAGATCATCCTGCATATCGTTTTCATGATTCTTGATATAATGGAAGATAGAATCATAGATTCCAGAACTGGTCCAGTAATTTCTCAATTGATTATCTGTCAATGCACATACAATGGAACGAGGATTGTATAGTCTCTCCTTACCGGCGCTGTAATATCCGTCGTACCAGATGCGCAGATCATCACGGGTAAACCGTGGCGTATCTGTAGACTGTTGATAGATTGCATAGAGTCTGTCCACCTCAGAACTTGAGAATCCAAAGTATTGGCTGAAACGTTCGGTCGTTGCCATGTTATATTCAACGAACATATTTAATTCAGAGCCGTCTGAGTATTTAGCAATCGGAAGGATTCCAGTCATATAGACAAGTTCCGCATAGACGCGTCCTTTCAAAAGAGATTTTAAAAACAGAAGGTAAGCCTTCTTATCAGCTTCTGCAATAAAATCCATATGAAATATAGCGTCCCATTCATCCAGCACAAAGACAAAACGCTGGCGATTCTCCTGATATATCGCTGTCAGGATATCCCAGATGGAGTCAGCTGAATCTGTATAGTACTCTGGAAACGCAGTCTGGATATCTCTCTTCAGCACAGACAGAATACGGTTGATATAAGCATGATACGAGTTACAATGTTCTGGTATCTCACTGAAATCGATATATATCACATCGTATTGATTCAGATATCTATCGTAATCTTTGCCGGAGTCGCGCTTAAGCTGCTTCATAATTCTTGGCGACGCAATCTCAAGAGAGTCGAACAATTCCTTTGAATCCGCTTTTTTTCCAAAGAAAGCAGCAACCATGTCCGCCATAACGCTCTTGCCGAACCGGCGGGGTCTGGTGATACAGAAGAAACGCTGGCTTGTACCAAGAGCCGGAATTAATTCGGCGATGAGCGCCGACTTATCTACAAAATACTTCTCCGAAGCCGCCGCCTTATAAGCGTCAGACGGACTCTTACTGTTCAAATATATTCCCACGTGTGCTCCTTTCCAATAAACTTCCTTGCAACAAGTTGGGGAATGCCCCCCTCTTTTGATTAAAAGCCGGAAGTCCTTAATCAAAGAACCTGGCCTTCCGTCTCTTATAGATAATCAACCCTGCCGATACCACCACAAGCACTCCCGCAAGGAGCTGTGATACCGGGAAGCCGACGCCCGGCAGCAGCAGCTGGTCAGTCCGCAGCTGTTCAATCCAGAACCTCCCGAAACCATACCCTGCCAGATACATCAGGAATACCTCTCCGTCAAACCGCTTATGCCTCCGATAGGCAAGCAGCAGAACCAGTACCAGCAGGCACCACAACGACTCATAGAGAAATGTCGGATGCACCTGGATATAGGACACTCCTTCCACCGTCTCCATATGCTCCCGCATCCGTTCCGTGATATCAGATCCCCGTACCGCATCCACAGGCAGCCGCATGGCAAGAAGCCAGTCTGTATACTCGCCAAAGGCCTCTCTGTTGAAGAAATTCCCCCAGCGTCCGATCATCTGTCCTGCCACCAGGCCCAGCCCTGCCGTATCCATCAGAAGCGGCGCCGACAGCTTCTTAATCCGGGCAAATACGATAACTGTGATCACCGCCGCAATGACCCCTCCGTAGATTGCAAGTCCGCCCTGCCGGATATTCACGATGCTTAAGAGATTATCCTTATACATATCCCAGGAGAAGATGACATAATAGAGCCTTGCCCCTATGATGGCAAATATCACCGCGTAGATTGCAAGATCATAATAATCCTCCGGATTCTGCCCTGTCCGTCTGGCTTCCAGCACGGCAATCACGATGCCCGCCAGTATACCAAGTCCTATAATAATTCCATAGTATGCGATGTCAAATCCAAATACACTTATGTGATTCCCCACAGATTCCAGATGAATTCCGATATGAGGAAATTCTATGGTCGTATGCATATCTAATGTCTTCCTTCCTATACATTAAACCGGAACAGCATAATGTCCCCGTCCTTCACAACATAGTCCTTGCCTTCCAGTCTGATAAGTCCCTTCTCCTTCGCCGCACTGTGGCTGCCGCACTCCATCAGGTCGTCGTAGGACACCACCTCCGCACGGATGAACCCCCTCTCGAAATCAGAGTGGATCTTCCCCGCCGCCTGGGGCGCCTTCGTCCCTTCCGTAATCGTCCACGCACGTACCTCCGGCTCTCCTGCCGTCAGATAACTGATCAGTCCAAGCAGCCGGTAGCTTGCCTTGATAAGCTTCTCAAGCCCTGACTCGGACAAACCAAGATCCTCCAGAAACATCTTCTTCTCATCGTCCTCAAGTTCGGCAATCTCCTGCTCGATCTGAGCGCACACTACGAACACCCCGCTTAACTCTTCTCTGGCATACTCCCGCACTTCCTGCACGCCTGCATTGGATGCTCCGTCATCTGCCAGATCCTCCTCCGCCACATTAGCGGCATAGATCACAGGCTTATAGGTCAGCAGATTATAACCAGACAGCCACGTCTCTTCCTCCTCATCGTCCGCGCCCTCAAAAGTCTTGGCAAGCTTTCCTTCTTCCAGATGAGCCTTGATCTTCTCAAGAAGCGCCAGCTCCTTTGCAGCCGCCTTATCATTTCTCGCTGACTTCGCGGTCTTGGCAATCCTTCGTTCCAGGATCTCAAGGTCGGAGAATATCAGTTCCAGATTGATGGTCTCGATATCCCGCAGCGGATTAATACTCCCGTCTACATGAACGATATTACTGTCCTCAAAGCACCGTACCACATGGACAATCGCATCCACCTCTCTGATATTGGCGAGAAACTGGTTCCCCAGGCCCTCTCCCTTGGAAGCCCCCTTAACCAGACCTGCGATATCTACGAATTCAATCGCGGCAGGTATGATCTTCTTCGTGTGATACATCTCCCCCAGAACGTTGAGTCTCTCGTCCGGTACGGTCACGACGCCCACATTGGGGTCGATAGTACAGAACGGATAATTGGCTGATTCCGCCCCCGCCCTGGTCAGTGAATTGAACAAGGTGCTCTTTCCTACATTTGGTAAACCTACGATTCCTAGTTTCATACTTCTATATTCCTCCTATAGATCCTTTGACATTCTCCTCAATCTTCTATTAATCATCGAGTTCACATATACGCTCAATCCCGCGTCTGCATCAATATCACATGCCCCATCCGGAAGCTGATCACCGCCTCATCCGCCCCGTCCGCAATCTCATTGCTGACACACAGACTGTCACAGGGCTTCAGAGTATGGTTCTTAAGCGGATACTTCGCCCCCGTGATATTGAACCCAAAGATCTCCTCTCCCAGCGGAAATACCGAGAAAAACGGCCCGAAAGCCTCGTTTCTCCTGATGTGGGTCTCTCCTCCCCCTATGATGGTGATCAGGTTCTTACGGTCTAAGATCTTCGCGTCAATCCCTGCCTTAAAGGGAATCATAAGGCTCTGCACATTTGCCCAGAGATGATCAATGCGTCCGCCCGTCGCTCCAAGTATGATAAGTTCCCGGCTTCCGAGCGTCATAGCCAGCCTGATCGCAATCTCTGTATCCGAGGCGTCCTTCACAGGATTATATTCCCGCACCGGAACATGAGTCTCATTCTTATAATAATCTCTGATCTCGTCGCTTGTACTGTCAAAATCTCCCACGATATAATCCGGCATAATCTGATGGTAATACAGGAATTCCACGCCCCTGTCCACACCGATCACACATTTCTCCTGCAGCTCTCCCAGTATGGAAAGCGTCAATTCCTCATCCAGATCCCCGCCGCTGATAATTACGCTTTTCTTACTCATATTCTCTCAATATCTCCATGAAATCTTTCGTATTCTTCCCAGGGTCTCCTCCGAATACGGCCGATCCTGCAACAATCACGTTCGCTCCTGCATCCAGCACCTCCCGGACATTGGACAGATAGATTCCTCCGTCCACCTGAATATCCACCTCCAGCCCCTGTTCCGTACTCATCCGGCGGATACGGCGGATCTTATCCAGTGATTCCGGGATGAACTTCTGTCCGCCGAATCCCGGATGCACACTCATGACAAGTATCATATCCACTTCCTTAAGAAAAGGTTCTACCGCTTCCGCGGGCGTCTCCGGACAGATAGCAAGTCCCGCTTTCAATCCGCATTCCCGGATCTTCCCAATCGTCGCCCCTGCGTCCTCACAGGCTTCCAGATGTACGGTCACCAGATCGGCTCCTGCCTTGTGAAATGCCTCGATATACCGAGCCGGCTCCTGCACCATCAGATGGACATCCATCACCTGCTCCGTTACCCCGTGGATGGACGCCAGTACAGGCATACCAAAAGATATGCTGGGCACAAACATACCGTCCATAACATCAAAATGAAGATATGCGGCTCCGTGATCCGCCGTCTTCTTCATCTCACGGCCAAGTTCCTTAAAATCTGCCGCCAGAATCGACGGCGCCAATATATAATCCATACTTAGTACCTCCTCCTGCTCTTCAATTCCTCGTATATACCTATATAGTTCTGATAACGTATCGGATGGATCTTCCCTTCCTCCACCGCAGCCTTCACTCCACAGCCCGGTTCATGTACATGGCCGCACCCGTGAAACCTGCATGTCCCTTCATATCCGGCGAACTCAGGGAAATACGCCTTAAGCTCCTCCTTCTCAATATCGCCGACATACAGTGAACTGAAGCCGGGCGTATCCATAATAAAGGAATCCTCACCGACGGGAAATAATTCCGAATGCCTGGTGGTATGCCGTCCTCTCTCAATCTTCCGGCTGATGGCTCCTGTCTCCATATTGGCTTCAGGCTGCAGTACATTAATCAGTGAAGACTTCCCTACGCCGGAAGGACCGGCAACCACGGTTGTCTTTCCCTTTAGAATCTCCCTGACCTGGTTTATGTTCTTCTCCTTTTGCGCACTGACAAATATCATAGGATATCCGCAGGCGCCATAGACCGCCCGCAGTTCCTCCACCTGGCTTTCATCCGCGATGTCTTCCTTGTTGAAGCAAAGCGCCGCCGGAATCCCCTTACTCTCCATCATAACCAGAAAACGGTCAAGAAGATTGTAGTGGGGCGCAGGCTTCTGGATGGCAAAGATCACCAGCGCCTGGTCAATATTAGCAGCCGCCGGACGTACGAGTTCATTGTGCCTTGGCATCACACGGACAATATTGCCCGTCTTCTCTTCCTCATCCGTTACCTCTATCTCAACATTGTCTCCTACCAGGGGCCTGATCTTCTCCTTGCGGAACACACCCTTGGCCTTACATTCATAAACACCGGATTCTACTACGTGTACGTAGTAGAATCCGGCGATTCCCTTTATAATCTTACCCTGCATAGCTTTTCCGTCCAACATCTTCTGCACTGATTCAATCATTGATCCGGATCCTGCGAAGAACCTCCGGGATCTGTTGTCCCCGGATCCGTACTCTGAGCCGGCCCCTGGCTGACTACAAGATTCACCGAAGTGCCCTCGTCAACACTATTCCCAACGCCCGGACTGCAGCTGATAACATTGCCGGACGGGACTGATTCATGATTCTGATAGGTGACATTCCCCGTTCGAAGCCCCGCGCCGCTAAGCAGCTTTCTCGCATTCTCAAGAGAAGTATTCGTCACCGGAGGAACGCTCACCTTCTCCGGCGGCTTGGGTCCTCTGCTGACCACAAGCCCGACCGCCGTGCCTTCCTCCACCTGCTTGCCGGCGTCAACACTCTGGGATACCACCTGTCCTTCCGGTACGCTGTCATTGTAATCATAGGTCACTGTGCCAACCTCCAGAGAAGCTGCCTTGATTGCATTCTGCGCATCTGCGTCCGCCATGCCCACAACGCCCGGAACCGAAGTCATCCGCTTCTCCGGACCCTTGCTGACAATCATCACAATCTCCGTCTCCTTGGTTGCTTCCGAATTGGCCACAGGAGTCGTACCGATCACCTTGCCCTGCTCAACCGTATCGCTGAATTCGAACTGAGACTTCACCTTGGGGAATCCCTGCTGGTTCAGCATACTCTGGGCCTCACTCTCGCTGCGCCCGCTGACATCAGGGACGATGATCTTATCCCCCATCAGGCCGGAGCTTATCACCAGCATAATCTTGGTATGCTTCTTCACCTTCTTGCCGGCCTCGGTCTTCTGTTCCGATACGGTCCCTTCTTCGTATTTATTAGACTCCTTACGCTCGGCAACTCCAAACCCAAGTTCCAGCTTATTCAGTTCCTCCTGCGCCTCCTGCTCTGTCTTGCCTACAACATTCGGAACCTTTACCATATCATCTTCCTTTTCCGTCTTAAGTCCCGGACCGATCCGGAATATTCCCGCTGCCTTTCCTATGGCAAATACAGCGATAAACACGATAATGACCGCAACCACAATGGTCAGGATCTTCATCACCTTGTTCATGCGCGGATTGACGTCGCCCGCTCCTTTCCTGCCATCCCGGCCGTAGTCGTCATCATCGTCATACCTGTCGTGGTCATAATCGTCATCATCGTATCTGTCATGATCATAGTCGTCATCATCATACCCGTCATGATCATAATCGTCGTCGTACCCGTCATGATCATAATCGTCATCATCGTACTCGTCATGATCATAGTCATCATCACCGTACTCATCATACCCGCCGTCATGTCCGTCATACTCATCAAACTCGTCTTCCCCGCATTTACTGCCGATAATATCAAGTTCATCCCCTCTGATGATAACCGTATCTGCATTACCAAGCGGCGGTATCACGACAAAATCCCCGTCCGGATCCACAAGCGACCGCTTCAGGTCCTTAATCAGATCGTCCGTACTCTTATATCTTCTCTCGCTGTTCTTCTGCGTACACTTCAGTATGATCCTCTCCAGGCTGTACGGAATATCCGGCACGATATCGGACGGAGGCGTAATCTCCTCCTGCAGATGCTTGATTGCCACAGATACCGTAGAATCCCCGTCAAAAGGAACCTGCCCGGTAACCATCTCAAACAACGTGATACCAATCGAGTAGATATCGCTCCTCTGGTCGCTGAATCCGCCTCTGGCCTGTTCCGGCGACGTGTAATGGACCGACCCCATCGCATTGGAACTGACTGTATTCGACGTAGTGGCTTTGGCAATCCCAAAGTCCGTCACCTTCACCTTACCCTCTTTGGAAATGATGATATTCTGGGGCTTGATATCACGGTGGATGATCTCTGCATTATGCGCAATCCCGATCCCTGTACACATCTGGATCGCGATACTGATCACTTCCTTGTGTGACAGCCTGCCCTTTTTCTCAATATATTCTTTCAGCGTAATCCCTTCGACCAGCTCCATCACCATGTAATATAACCCGCGGTCTTCGCCTACATCATAGACATTCACGATGTTGGGGTGCATCAATCCGGCCGCCGCCTGGGCTTCTGAACGGAACTTGCGGACGAAATTCTCATCCTCCTTATACTCCCTCTTCAGTACCTTGATCGCCACGTAACGGTTCAGCATACGGTCTCTGCCCTTGTAGACGTCAGCCATACCGCCTGCCCCCACCTTACTCAGCACCTCATACCGCTTTCCTAGAACTATACCATCTTTGACACTCATACACTCACCTCATCTGCAAGTGGCTCCGCTATAACAACCCCTATGTTATCTCTGCCGCCATTGCTGTTTGCTTTCTCAATCAACATCTGCACTGCTTCCACGACGTCCCTGGAACCCCTCACGATGTCGAACATATCTTCATCCTCCACCATATTGCTTAAGCCGTCCGTACACATCAGTATGATATCGCCTCTCTTAAGACGGTACTCGTAGATGTCTGCCTCGACGCCTTCCTTGACTCCGATCGCCCTCGTGATAATATTCTTATCCGGATGATTCTTGGCTTCTTCGGCCTTGATGCCCCCAAGCCTGACCATCTCCTCCACCAGAGAATGGTCCTTTGATATCTGCCTGATCTTCTCATTGATCAGGTACAGCCGGCTGTCTCCTACATTGGCGAAATACAGTGTATTCCCCACAACTGTGGCCACCACCAGTGTCGTCCCCATCCCTTCCAGCTTGATATCCGCAGATGCTGCTTCGATCAGCTTGTCATTTGCAATGCTGACTACATTACGCAGAATCTCTTCCGGCTTATTAAGCGGCGTGTTCGCAAGCTCCTCCTTCAACACGCCTACCGTATATTTGGACGCAAAATCTCCTGCCTTGTGGCCGCCCATTCCATCGGCTACCGCAAGCAGATTCGGGAATGGACCAATCGGCTTGTCCGTCACAAATACATAATCCTGATTGACCTCACGCTTTCTCCCCACATCAGTCATTGCATATATCTTCATCTGTTTCTCCTTACTTAGCGGCCGTATGACGCCTTCTCAGCTGACCGCAGGCTCCGTCTATATCCGAGCCTCTTTCCCTTCTAATAGTAACATTAATTCCGTTTTTTTCAAGTTTATTTTTGAAATCCTCTGCTTTTTTCCTGTCCGGCCTTCTGTAATCCCTCTCTCTGACCGGATTCACCGGAATCAGATTCAGGTGGCAGTTTCTGCCTCTTAAGATCTCCGTAAGTTCCCTTACATCTTCCGGCCGGTCGTTCACTCCTGCAATCAGGCTGTACTCGAAGGTGATCCTTCTGCCGGTCTTAAGGAAATAAGCATCACATGCACCTAAGACCTCTTCCAGGCCATAGCGGTTCGCAACCGGCATCAGGCGGACCCTCTTCTCCTGACTCGAAGCGTGAAGCGACAATGCAAGGGTGATCTGGAAACCTTCCCCGGCAAGCCTTCGCATATTCGGCACAATCCCGCATGTGGAGACCGTGATATTGCGCTGGCTGATATGTAATCCATGCTCATCACTCAGCATACGGATGAATTTCACAAAGTTATCGTAATTATCAAGCGGCTCCCCGGTTCCCATTATGACTACGTTGGAGACTCTTTCGCCCGTCATCTTCTGGATCCGGTAGATCTGCCTTAGCATCTCCGAAGGAGCCAGGTTCCGCTCAAGCCCGCCGATGGCCGACGCACAGAATCTGCACCCCATCCGCCATCCCGCCTGTGACGAGATACATACAGAATTCCCGTAGGAATACTTCATCAGGACACTCTCGATCATGTTGCCGTCCGCAAGCTCAAACAGGAACTTCTCCGTAGGATCCTCCTGTGAAATCTGATGAGCCGCCGCCTTAAGTCCCGGAATCTCATATTCCCGGCCAAGCCTCTCCCGAAGCTTCCCGGGCAGATTCGTCATCTCGTCAAAGCTGTCCGCCAGCTTCACATGCAGCCACTCATAGATCTGACGGCTCCTGAAAGGCTTCTCCCCAAGACCGCCAATCTCTTCCGCTAATTCTTCATAGTTTAATGAACAGATATCCTTCTTCATAACGCTCCTTTATCTGTACCGCGTCTTCTCAAACAGCGCAATATAGAATCCGTCGCCCGCGTCGCGTCCCGGCAGCATCTGCCGCTCGCGGACCAGATGAAATCCCGGACAATGCTCCGTAGTCCATCTGGCATTCTCCTCATTCTCTCCCCGGTGGATGGTGCAGGTGCTGTAGACAAGCTTTCCTCCCGGCTTCACGTATTCTGTCACAACAGACAGAATCTGCCGCTGCAGAAGTACCAGTTCCTTCTGTGCGTCTTCTGTCATCTTATACTTGAGATCGGGCTTTCTGCCAAGCACGCCAAGGCCGGAGCAGGGAAGATCCGCCACTACAATATCTGCCTTCTCTCTGGCAAAAGCATCAGGCTCTAAGGCGTCCCACTGTATGGCTTCTATGTTGGCAAGTCCGCTCTGTCTGATATTGTCCCTTATCATCCCGACCTTATACTCTGTCAGGTCTCTCGCCTCCACATGTCCGGTCCCTCTTAACTTCTCGGCAAGGTGGATGGCCTTGCCTCCCGGTGCGGCGCAGACGTCTATGATATAATCGCCCTCTCTTACCTCCGCCCATTCCGCCACCTGCATGGAGCTGATATCCTGAACCTGATAGAGCCCCTTACGGAAACTTGGAAGACCCATCAGATAATCGAAGCCGGAAATATGCAGGGCATAAGGCAGATCCTCGTCCTCCTGCACACATACCCCCTCTAAGCGCAGCACCTCAGTCAGTTCCTCTCTGGACATCCTGTCCGGGTTGCACCGGATCGTAACCGGTCTGACCTTCAGGAATTCCTCTGCCATCCGGCATACCGTCTCTTCACCGTATTCTGCAATCCATTGTCTGAGCATCCATTCCGGCAGGGAATACCGGACAGATAGCGGATAGACCGGATCCTCTCCGGATGGGTAAACCAGCTTTGGAAGATTCCTGCTGATGCTGCGAAGCACTCCGTTCACGAAGCCCTTCAGATTATAGAAGCCTCTTTTTACGGCAAGCTTCACCGCCTCGTTGCACACCGCGCTGTCCGGCACGCTGTCCATATATTTCAGCTGATAGACCGCGCTTCTTAAGATGGTCCGGATCACCGGCTTCATCTTATTCACCTTCACTTTGGAGAACTGGTCTATGATATAATCCAGTTCTATCATGCGTTCAAGCGTGCCATCTACCACCCTTGTGATAAACGCACGCTCTTTCTTATCCAGATATTGGTATTGGTCAAGCACATTCTTAAGGGCAATGTGGCTGTATTCCCCGTCCCTGGTAATCTTAAGCAGGATCTCGAGAATCAGGTCCCGTGAAGTCTGGGCTTCTGCCATTTTCATCTCCTCCGATCTCTAACACGATTCTGACTGCGCCGGAAACAAACGCTCCGCTGCCTGTTTAGAGCCGCCTTTGGCGGGGGACAGCCCCTTTGGCCGTGTAACTGTTGGCGCAGATGTGAAAAGTAACGGATTAATTCCTCCGGTTCGCAAGCATCAGAATACGAATCAACTGTAAGATGGATGATATCGCACCTGCCACATAGGTAAGGGCGGCCGCGAACAGCACCTTCTTCGTCGCATGCACTTCATCCTCATAGAGAAGCCCGCTCCCGCCCAATATGCGGATGGCACGGCCCGAGGCGTTGAACTCCACCGGAAGCGTCACAATCTGAAAAAGCACTGCCAGAGAGAATGCAAGGATTCCCAGATTCAGGAACATACCGGAGGAACGGCTTGTGAAAAACAGGCCCAGAAGAATCAGCGGCCACGCAATCATGCTTCCGAAATTCACAACCGGAACCAGAGCCCCTCTAATCTGAAGCGGGATATAACCTGTATCATGCTGGATCGCATGTCCGCACTCGTGCGCCGCTACGCCTAATGCGGCCACAGAAGCAGAATTGTAAGTTGCATCCGATAATCTCAGAACCTTGGACCTTGGATCATAGTGGTCCGTCAGATTACCGGCGACATGCTCGACTCTGACATCGTAGATCCCGGCCCGCCTTAAGATCTGCTCCGCCGCTTCTCTGCCTGTGATCCCCGAATGATTCCTCATACGGGAATATCTCCTGAAGGTAGCGTTCATCCTGAAGGACGCCAGCATACAGATTACTACCCCGATCAGCACCAGCAGATACGAGGAACTCATACCATAACCATATCCATAACCATAATACATACCATACACCTCCTGAATGACTGTACGCGCAACGCTTATACGATATGCACGCTTTCGTCAATCTACACAGAGTATTATATATGAAAAACAGGAAAATTACCTGCTATTCATATAAATTTAACAATTGTTAAGAAAAAATTCCACCTTCCTCCATCGGGTATCCTCTCAGGAATGCAGCCGCATCCATCCGCTTCTTTCCCGGAATCTGGAGAGACAGAACCTTCAGCACTCCATCCCCCGTCTGGACACAGAATCCATCCTTCTCAACCTTGACAACCGTTCCCGGCGCTGCCTTTGTATCTTCTTTTGAACCAGCCGTCCCCGCCGCTCCCTTCATGTCCGGCCCTGAATCAGACCTTCCCGGCGCCGTCTTCTTATCCTGCCCCACAACTCTGGCCTCCCAGATCTTCATGACCTTACCGTTCCAGTCCGTATATGCGCTCGGCCAGGGATTCAGCCCCCGGATCAGTCGTTCGATCGACACGGCGTCCCGGCTCCAGTCGATATTGCCAAGCTTCTTATCGAGCATCCTGGCATACTCTGTCGTAGTCTCCCCCTGGGGCACAGGAGTAATCGTCTTCGCCTCTAAGCCTTCCAGCGTACGCACACACAACCTGGCTCCTTGAAGGGCAAGCTTATCATGAAGGCTCCCTCCGGTCTCCCGCTCATCTAAGACCACTTCCGCCTTAAGCAGCATATCTCCGGTATCAAGTCCCTCGTCCATCTGCATCGTCGTGACGCCGGAGACCTTCTCCCCGTTCATGACCGCCCACTGGATCGGGGCCGCCCCGCGGTACTTCGGAAGCAGGGACGCATGGACATTCACGCATCCATAGGGCGTCATCTCCAGAATCTCTTTGGGAAGAATCTGTCCAAAGGCTATCACCACCATGATATCCGCCTGATACTTCCGTAACTCCCCGATACACTCCGGCGCCCGTACCCTCTTTGGCTGGAACACGGGAATCTGATGCTTTAACGCCGTCTCCTTCACAGGCGTATACTGCATCTTTCCGCCGCGCCCCTTCGGCTTATCCGGCTGGGTGACTGCCAGCACCACCTCGTGCCCCGCCTCAATCAGGGCTTCAAGCGTTCCCACCGAGAAATCCGGCGTTCCCATGAATATCACCTTCATCTATTCTTCCTCCTCATACGCCGCATCATGCAGGCCGCCTTCCACCATCTCTGCATATATCACCTTCATCTATTCTTCCTCCTCATACGCCACATCACGCAGGCCGCCTTCCACCATCTCTACATACATCTTCCCTTCAAGGTGGTCGATCTCATGGCAGAACGCCCTTGCAAGAAGTTCCTCTCCTTCCAGTTCCACCTCTTCCATATCCTCGTTAAGCGTCCTGATCCTGACATAATTGGGCCTTGTCACCGTCCCCGCCTTCCCGGGAACACTCAGACACGCTTCTTCTCCTGTCTGCTCACCGGATGTCTCAAGAATCTCCGGATTAATCAGAACAATCGGGCCGTCCCCGATATCAATCACCACGATTTTCTTAAGTATCCCCACCTGAGGGGCCGCAAGACCTACCCCTTCCGACTCATACATGGTGTCCAGCATGTCATTGATCAGAATCTTGTTCCTCAACGTCATCTTTGTTACTTCCTTACATTTCTTTGTCAGGACCTCGTCTCCAAGCTCCCGGATCTTCCTTATCGCCATAACCAGTTCTCCTCCTGTTAAAATCTTTGTGGCTGCAGATCTAAAATACATTCATCGGATTAAAATCAAACTGGATCCGCATCGTATCAAATCCCTTATTGATCTCTATATACTGCTCCATCCGGTCCTTCGCCGCAATCAGCAATCTGTAATCACTTCCCTTCAGATACAGCACCCTCCGGTACACGTCGCTGACTTTCGCAACGTAGGGGCTCGCCGGCCCGATGATCTGCAGGCGCCGGTTCCGGTCAATCCGAAGGGCGAATTCCTTCAGATACCTGGCCGCCGTCTCAAGCAGACCCTCATCCGGTCCCGTCATCAGGACCGCTAAAAGCTCTTCTGCCGGCGGATACCCCATGAGCTTACGATAATTCATCTCCGCCTCATAGAAGCCTTCATAGTCCTGCGCCGCCGCCATCTCGATGCTGTAATGCTCGGGGCTGTAGGTCTGGATCACAACCTCGCCCGCACTCTTCCCCCGGCCCGCGCGCCCTGCCGCCTGGGTCAGAAGCTGAAATGTCCTCTCCCCGGCCCGGTAATCATTCGAATACAGCGACATATCCGCCGCCAGTATCCCCACCAGCGTAACATTAGGGAAATCATGCCCCTTCACAATCATCTGCGTCCCGATCAGTATATCCGCTTCTTCACTTGCAAATGCTTCTAATATCTTCTCATGCCCGTCCTTTGTCCTGGTCGTATCCATATCCATCCTAAGGACTCTCGCCCCCGGAAACTGCCGCCGGACCAGATCCTCAATCTGCTGGGTTCCTGCTTTAAATCCGCCGATATAAGGAGAACCGCAGGAAGGACAATGACTCACCTGCGGCTCTTCATGGCCGCAGTAATGACAGACCAGCTTCCCGCCCCGGTGGGCCGACAGTGAAACATCGCAATGAGGACATTTTACTACATATCCGCAGGCTCTGCAAGAAACAAAACCTGCATATCCCCTGCGGTTCAAAAATAACATGATCTGCTCGCCTCGATCAAGCCTTGATTCTATCAGACCGCGCAGCCGGTCGCTTATGATCGACCGGTTCCCCGCCTGCATCTCCCTGCGCATATCCACCACATAGACTGCCGGCAATTCGTGCATCCCTGCACGCTTTTTCAATTCCAACATCTGAAAACGGCCGCATCTGCACGCGTAGAAGGATTCCAGAGACGGCGTTGCAGAACCAAGCACCACGCTTGCCCCTTCGATCCTTGCACGCTCAATGGCCGTCTCCCTGGCATGGAACCGCGGCGCCTGCTCGCTCTTATACGTCGTCTCATGCTCCTCATCTATCACGATCAGGCCCAGACGTGGGAATGGCGTGAAGAGCGCCGAGCGCGGCCCGATCATCACGTCTGTCTTTCCCGCCTTCACAAGTTCCATCTGGTCATAACGCTCCCCCTGGGACATCCTGGAATTAAGGATGGATACCCGGTCCCCGAACCTCCCATAGAAACGCATCACCGTCTGATACGTAAGGGCAATCTCCGGAATCAGGACGATCGCCTGATATCCTCTCTTAAGAACCCTTCCGATCATCTCCATATATACCTCTGTCTTCCCGCTCCCCGTAACGCCGTACAGCAGGTAGGTCTTCCTGATGTCCCTTTCATAGTCTTCCCAGAAAATGTCGATGGCATGCTGCTGCTCCCGGGTATAATCCGCCGCCTCTCTTAAGTCCGTCTTCTTTCTCAGGGGACTTCGAAACACCTGCTCCGATTCAAGGGCAATGATCTTCTGCTCCTCTAAGGAGCGGACGACCGACCGGGTTACATTCAGCTTCTTCGTCACAAGATCGTATTCCTGCCGGGGCTGATCAAGAAGCGCCGCCAGAAGCCTTGCCCGGGCCTTCTGGTTCTTATGCAGGAAGATATCAAGCTGACGCTTCCCATCCTCCTCGCTCAGCAGAAGGTGGATGCTTCTCTTCTCCTTCGCACGTTCCTGCTTCTTGATGGGAATGACTGTCCGAAGCGCCTGTATCATCGTCCCTCCGTAATGCTCCTTCATCCACGCCGCAAGAGCCACAAGCTTCGCCTCGATGGCCACGCTTTCTTCGGCAATCCGGAGGATGGACTTGATCTTCGCTTCATCATACTCCGCCTTTTCAGAGAAACCCGTCACATATCCCCGGGTCTCCTTATTTCCCTTTCCAAAAGGAACCACAACCCCCATTCCAGTCTGAAGCACCCCCTCAAGCTCAGAGGGGATGCTGTACTGAAATACCTTATCCAGTTTTTCATGCGTGATGTCTATAATAATATCCGCGTACACAATCTCCCCCCAGCCTCATATATTACCTTATAACCCTCAAGATTCCCTCAACCTAATTATCACCTGATCTCTTCCAGTACTTCCTTAATCAGGTTACGGTCATCCATATCATACTTCACGCCCTTAATCTCCTGGTAGGTCTCATGCCCCTTCCCGGCCAGGATAATGACGTCCCCCGGCCTTCCGTGACGGATCGCGTACCGGATCGCCTCTTTCCGGTCACAGATGGCAATATATTCCCCATCCGTCTTCTTGATCCCCGTGATAATATCGTCGATAATATCCTGCGGTTCCTCAAACCGCGGATTATCCGACGTGATGATGGTAAAATCCGACATGCGCCCCGATACCTCACCCATCTCATACCGCCTGGTCTTCGACCGGTTGCCGCCACACCCGAATATGGTCACAATCCGTTCCGGCTTATAATCCCTGAGCGTATGCAGCAGGCTCTCAAGACTCATGGCGTTGTGCGCATAATCAATCATCATGGTAAAATCATCCGACACCTTTACCATCTCGATACGGCCTCTCACCTTCGCCGCCTTCAAGGCCTCCCTGATCTTCGCCGCCGGAACGTCAAAATGCCTGCACACGGCAATCGCTGTCAAAGAATTATATACGCTGAAATCCCCCGGTATGTCAATCTCCACATCAAAATCCATCAGTCCGCCCACATGGTAACGCACCCCCAGATACCCCGGCCTCGTGATATGTTCGATCTCTGTTGCCCTTAAGTCCGCCTTCTCGGAAAATCCGAAGGTCTCCGTCCTGCAGGTTGCATCCCGGAACACATCCTCATACCACGGATCGTCTACATTCGCAATTCCCAGCCTGCACTGGGTAAACAGGATTCCCTTGCACCGCTTATAATCCTCAAAATCCTTATGTTCGTTCGGTCCGATATGGTCTTCTCCCAGATTGGTGAAGATTCCGATCTCGAATGGAATCCCCGCCGTGCGGTGGAGCATCAGTCCCTGGGAAGAAACCTCCATCACCACACTGTCACACCCTGCCGCAACCATCTCTGCAAAATACTGGTGGATCGTGTAGGACTCCGGCGTTGTATTATTTGCCGGTATGGACTTCTCCCCGATCAGCGCCTCAATCGTCCCGATCAGCCCCACCTTATGTCCGACTCCTTCAAGAATTGACTTAACCATATAGGTCGTGGTGGTCTTCCCCTTCGTTCCGGTGATACCAATGACCTTAAGCTTCCTGGCCGGATATCCGAAATAAGCCGCCGACATCAGCGCCAGCGCATACCGGGTATCCGTGACACGAATCACGGCCACATCCTCCGGGACCTCTACTTCCTTCTCAACGATGAGCGCGGCGGCTCCCTTATCGGCCACATCCCCGGCATAAGCATGGCCGTCCGATACCGCGCCGCTGATACAGACAAACACACTTCCTTCTGTTACCTTCCTTGAATCATTGATCAGCTCTGTTACCTCAATCTCATCATTTCCCTGAACCACCTCGTATTGCAGATGTTCCAGCATCTGGGTTAATCTCATAATCTCACTGCCTGCCGCCGGCTTAGAGAACAGGGACACCGCTATATACGTATATCCCGCTCTTTCGATATCCGGACAGCCTCTCCTTTCCTGGTAATCTTCCTAACTTCTTCTCTGATTTCTCTCATGACTGCTTCCATGGACTCTTTCCACCTGTACGGTCGAACATCCACTTCTACTTTCTATTCTATGATACAACTGTTCCTATATGAAACCCTTCACGATAACTTCCTGTGTTAAGAGGCCGGTCTGCCGCAGCACCGGCTCTTACAGTTTAGCCAAATGAATTGTATCACACTTCGGATTATTTTTCCACAGCAGAAGTATTTATTAATGCAGCAGCCGGCAATTTGTGCTACAATCTTTGTATCGGACCCGCGGTCCATCTAAAAATATACAAAGGGGAAATCAAATTATGAAAGCGTATGAACGATTATTAAAGTACGTAGTTGTCCGCACACCAAGCGACGAAGAGAGCAGCACTGTCCCTTCTTCCCAGTGTCAGTTCGACCTCGCAAGACTTCTTAAGCAGGAGATGGAGGAGATGGGGTTATCCGACGTCTTTCTCCATGACCAGTGCTATCTGTATGGGAAGCTGCCTGCGACTTTGGGACTCGAGGATAAGCCGGCGATTGGATTTATCGCCCATATGGATACGGTAGCCGACTTCTGCGACCACGAGATCAAGCCTGTTCTCACAGAGAATTATGACGGCGGCGAACTGGCACTGGGCGACAGCGGCCTTACCTTAAGTCCGGACAATTTCCAGCATCTAAAGAGCCTTGCCGGACGGACACTGATCACCAGCGACGGTACCACGATCCTTGGCGCAGACGACAAGGCCGGGATTGCCGAGATCCTCACCATGATCGAACGGATTCAGACAGAGCAGATCCCGCATGGGACCATCTGCGTTGCATTCACGCCCGACGAGGAGGTCGGAACCGGCGCGTCGCATTTTGATGTAGCGAGATTCGGGGCGGATTACGCCTATACACTGGACGGCGATACAGAAGGCGAGATCCAGTACGAAAGCTTCAACGCGTGCAAGGCACGGTTTGACGTGAAGGGCTTCAACGTACATCCCGGCTCCGGGAAGGATACCATGATCAATGCAAGTCTGGTTGCCATGGAGATCAATGCGATGCTTCCGGGTATGGAGACTTCCCGCGGGACAGAAGGATACGAGGGCTTCTATCACCTCATGAGCATGTCCGGAGAATGTGCAAAGGCACAGCTTAACTATATCGTCAGGGATCATGACAAGAATTTCTTCGAAGCAAGGAAGCGTACCCTGCGCCTGATCGAGAAGAACCTGAATGCGAAGTGGGGAGAGGGGACCGTTACGCTAACGATCACCGAACAGTACAAGAATATGGCAGAGATCATTGCCGGCTGCATGCACCTGATCGACAGCGCCAAGACCGCTTGTGAGAACGCCGGCGTTACGCCGCTTGTAAGTGCGATCCGCGGCGGCACTGACGGAAGTCAGTTAAGCTTCATGGGTCTGCCGTGCCCCAATCTCGGAACCGGCGGACACGCATATCACGGACCTTATGAGCACATCACGGTGGAAGGAATGGATAAGACTGTGGATGTTGTGGTTGAACTTGTGAAACTATACGCCAGGTAGGTGTATATGTTTATACCGTTGGTATACTGTTCAAGGGACAAATTACCCATACGTTTCGGCGAGCATGCTTTTTCGAGAGTGCATGTGTAAAAACGCAGGTGCAGCGGACCGCATCAAGACTTTTACACATGTGCGCTTGGGAAAGCAGGCCGACGAAACATACGGTTAATTCGTGTGGGTTATATCTCCTCTTTAAAACCTTCTCCTACGACTTCGTTGGACTCCATGATGATTGTAAAGGCCAGTGGGTCGATCTGACGGACGAGTTTCTTGATGGTATACATCTGCTTGTTGTTGCAGGCGCACATGACGACATCCTTGTTCTTCTTCGAATAGCTTCCCATTCCTCTGAGGATGGTGGATCCTCTTCCGGAATACTCGTCTATGCATTCTGCGACCTCTGCGCCATGCTCTGTCACGATGAGAGTCATCTTGCCTTCGTCAATTCCATACAGGATGCGGTCCATGACGATCGCCATGAGATAGGTCACTATGATTCCATAGATAAATCCGTCGATATCCTTGAATACGACCAGACTTCCCAGCACAATGGTCGTGGTATCTAACACGAATGTGATGATTCCAAGCGACATATGAGGCTTTACTTTCTTGATTGCCATGCTGATAAAGTCCTGTCCTCCGGTGGAGGAACCGCGCATGAACACGATCGCATACCCCGCGCCGGCCAGCACTCCCATGCAGAGAGCCGCCAGCAGGCGGTTGCCGGCGTATACAGGGAACATAGGCGCAATATAATCCAGAAAGACAGAGGATATGATCATCGTCTTGACGGATTTTAAGAAAAATGTCCTTCCCAGGAATTTATAACAGAATATGGCGACCGGCACATTCAAAAGCAGCGTCCCTGCACCGACCGGTAATCCGAACAGGTGGTACAGGATGATTGCGATTCCAGAGAATCCCGCCACGGGAAAGTTCGCATGCAGGGCAAAATTATAGATTCCCAGCGCAATCAACATACTCGCCGCGATATCGACCAGCAGGTCAATCCCCAATTCTTTCCAATTCATCTGATGCTTCATCATAATACACCTCCTGATATTCCTCTTCCATTCATCCTATCTTGAATCTGACGCCTTTTTCGTATAATATGACAAAAAAACAGCCGCAAACTATAAAAATATAATTCGCAACTGCTCTTCTAATTATCAGTATATCCTCCAGAAATTCTTTTGTCAACACATCCCCGTAAAAATTTTAAAACATTGTAACACAGCGCTCTCTTTCAGACAACCGCTTCTATAAGTAATTTGTCCCCCAACCATACCTTGTGCACTCCAACCTTCTTATTCCTGTTAAAATTAAAACTCAACATGTATCCTGTTGTCAGATGGTAGGAATCCATGTAGTCCGCCAGCTGCTCCTCTCCGCGTGTGTTATATTCCTGTCCATGCCAGATCTTAAGTTCGCACACGAACTGCTGTCCTCTGTAATCAATGATCACATCTGTCCTCCGCATATTTCTGGTTCTTGCCTCTACATAGAAATTCCCAACGCCATTGATGATCGGCTTCAGATAGAGCAGGAAAAACCGACGCCCATTCTCCTCCACAAAAGCCTCATCCGCATCATAATAAATATCTGTAAAGGATTCTACAAAACGCTTAAGTACCTGCTCCATGTCAAGTTTCCCATCCCTAATAAAACGATTCCCGTCCTTATCTACAGACGCTGCTTTATATAGAGTACTGCCGAGTACTTCTTCAGAAATAAACATATTATATATCCTTGTTTCAAATATCCGGTTCGAAATCGCAATATTCCCACTTTCATGCATTTCTTCTATAAATCCGAACATAACCCCCAGATTAATTGCC
Source organism: uncultured Dorea sp. (assembly GCA_947063855.1). Classification (GTDB taxonomy): domain Bacteria; phylum Bacillota; class Clostridia; order Lachnospirales; family Lachnospiraceae; genus Sporofaciens. The sequence continues at coordinate 11,221 of CAMSTW010000014.1, read as the reverse complement.
GGATTATTAATATTATAAGGTATCCGCTCCCCCCGGAATAAAATACTGTAAAGTGCCTGCCTCAATTCCGGATAATCAGCCAGCTTCTTCACCATATCATCAAATAAGGTATTTGATTCTGCCAGCAATACCTTGACAGCTTCAAGAAATCCATCTCTTGTCCATGCAGAAGCCGGGTTGGGGAATTCGTCTTTTCCCGGAATCTGCTCATCCATAATCTTACAGAGCCGTGATACCAGAAACGGATATCCGGAAGTATATTCATAAATGAGTTCTGCCATACTGCCAACATTCATCCCAGTACAGGTATCCGCCTCATATTCCATAAGCATATCCGCTATGTCTGATATAGAAAAACTCATATCCACACCAAAATCAGCCGCAATATTCCACGGACTATTGTATTGAAATACTTCTTCTGAGCGAATCTTCAGCTTCAGGTTCTTGATATCATAAACGCCCGCCAGTATCACAGATTGAAATGTAGGTTCTGCTCTTCTTGACAAGTATTTGCGTCTGAGCATTCCTAAAAAGGTAAGAAATATCTTCTGGTTCCCTGCCTGATCCACCTCATCAATCATAAGAACAACCGGTTTCGCCGAGTCTGCGCATAATTCCGTTATAAAATCTGACAAATCCTCCATGTCCATATTTACAGAGCGCATCTTCTCAAGACCGCCTTTCAGAGAATCCGGAACTCCCGAAACTGTATGATACAGCAGATACCGATACAGCAGACGGCAGAATCTATCACAGAACCGCGCCGATGTCTCAAACACTTCATCCTCCATCCCCTCAAAACTGAGCGCGAATACAGCATAATCCGCAGACAGCTTCTGTGCAAGCAGATGAAGCGTTGTCGTCTTCCCATACTGACGCGCCCTGTTGACAGCAAAATATTCTCCTCTGGCAATCATTCCCCGGATTTCTTCCAGACGCACATTCATATCTACCATATAATGCTCTTTCGGATAACATACACCCGTTGTGTTAAAGCATTTACGCATATCCAACATACTCCTTAACATCATGTAAAGACGGATACCAATCTCTTCATTGATATCCGCCTTTACTCTGATACTTCAATCATTCTTTTTTACCTCTTTCTTTTCGGTTCAGATTCTCGATGCTCTACCAATTCACTGCCCGATTCTGGTATTTTTGAAACAAGTTTAAGCTTTTGGTGGTCTGTACCTCCTTTTCATAAACTCTCCGACTCCTGATACTTAGCGCCTTCTTTCTCAAGAACCGTCTTTCAACACCTGTGTTGATCTTAAAATAACATCCTCTTACTTACAGCTCGCGTCTGTCTTGTAATCCGGCTCTGTTATTTGTTAAATATAAGATATCACACTTATCTTTATTTGTCAACATGTTTTTTTAATTTTTACTTATATTTTTTTATTTATTTGTATGCTCTTTATTTCTTTATATTTTGTCAAACAATTCAGATAATTCTCCTCCTGAAATCACGCATCATTTTTCTTTGCCTTCTTCCCTTTGAGGAATACCGGCGTCTCTGTCCATGGTAAATCCCCGCCCGCGCACCTCATTGATCTGCGTAATCGTAATAAACGCCCTGGGATCAACCATCTGAATCGTCTGGTTAATGGAGTACAGCTTCCGGTTCGGTATCACGCACAGCACACCCTTCTGCTGCTTCGCGCCGTAGCCCGTCTCGATATGGACCATGGTAACCCCGGCGTCAATCTCCTTTAACACCTTCTCCTTTACTTCCTCATACTTCTCGGTTATGATAAAAAGCTGGATCTGAGACTGACCCATCAGCACGACCCGGTTCAGCATCATCGTAGTCACCACCAGCGCAAGGATACCGTAGAGGATCTGCTCTGAACTGGAGAAAAATGCCTGACACAGAAGTACGGAAAAATCCACAATGTATATAAACACCGCCAATGCAATATGGAACCACTTGTGAAGCACCAGTGCAAGAATATCTGTACCTCCCGTGGAGGCGCCCACGCGCACCACCAGTCCGATTCCAAGACCCAGCACGGCTCCCCCGTAGAGAGAGGCAAGCATAATGTTATCCGTAAGCTCTGTGATCCCGGGAATCGCCTGCACAATGGACAAGAAGACCGGATATACAATCGTACTGACCAGCGTCGTCAATGCGAATTTCTTCCCCAGTACAATCGTCCCCAGGATAAAAAGTATAATATTTACGGCAAATACAATCGCAGACAGATTCCCGTCGACATAATGATTAATCGTAAGGGCAATACCGGTCGACCCGCCCATGATGATTCCGTGCGGTACGATAAACGCCCCCACCGCAACCGCCAGGATCATATTGCCCAGCAGTACACATAGTATGGTCTCAAGACTCTTTCTCCAGTTCGTTTTCATCTTCTTACCAGCCTTTCCTAATCTAAGAATCTTTCATGAAATCAAGCTTCCCGTCTTACCCTGACGACGGCGTTTTACACATGCACCTCCTACGAGATCCCCTTCATGGTAAGCTGGATACGCTTCTTCTTCAGATCCACGCTCAGCACCTTGACATCCACGATATCTCCCACACTCACAACCTCCAGCGGATGCCTGATGAACTTCTTATCCGTAATCTCGGAGATATGCACAAGCCCGTCCTGATGGACGCCGATATCTACGAACGCACCGAAATCAATGACATTTCTCACCGTGCCCTTTAAGATCATTCCTTCTGTCAGATCCTTCATCTCCAGCACATCCGTTCTCAGGATCGGCTTTGGCATCTCGTCACGCGGATCCCTGGCCGGCTTCTCAAGCTCCTTTACGATATCCCTCAAGGTAATCTCGCCGACTCCCAGCTCGTCCGCCAGCTTCTTGTAATCCCTGATGGTCAGCGACAGTCCCACAAGCTTCCCGCCGTTGATATCCGAAACCTCGAATCCCTGCTTCTTCAACAGCTTCTCTGCAGCCTCGTAAGATTCCGGATGCACAGTGGTTGCATCAAGCGGATTATCGCCGCCCTGGATCCGCATGAATCCGGCGCATTGTTCAAACGCCTTGGGGCCAAGCTTAGCTACCTTAAGCAGCTGCCTGCGGGTCGTGAACTTCCCGTTCTCCTCCCGGTATGCCACGATATTCTTCGCAATCGTCCCCGAGATACCTGATATATACGCAAGAAGAGGCGCGGATGCCGTGTTCAGATCTACGCCTACTCTGTTCACGCAATCTTCCACTACTCCGGACAATGCTTCGGTTAACTTCTTCTGGTTCATATCATGCTGATACTGTCCTACTCCGATAGATTTCGGATCTATCTTGACAAGCTCTGCCAGCGGATCCTGCAGCCTCCTTGCGATGGATGTGGCGCTTCTCTGTCCCACATCGAACTTCGGGAACTCCTCGGACGCCAGCTTACTCGCAGAATACACGGACGCTCCCGCCTCATTGACGATCACATACTGTACCTTCTGCGGAATCTCCTTGAGCAGTTCTACGATAAACATCTCCGACTCACGGGACGCCGTACCATTTCCTACAGAAATCAGCGTAATACCATACTTCGGAATAATCTTCTTAAGCAGATCCTTGGACGCCTTGATCTTCTGCGGAGTGGTCGGTGCGGTCGGATAGATGACCGTGGTTCCGATCACCTTACCGGTAGGATCTACAACCGCCAGCTTACATCCTGTACGGAAGGCCGGGTCCCATCCAAGGACGGTCTGTCCTACGATCGGCGGCTGCATCAGAAGCTGCTCCAGATTCTTCTTGAATACCTCAATCGCACCATCCTCAGCCTTCTCCGTCAGATCGTTACGAATCTCACGCTCGATCGCCGGGGCGATCAGACGCTTATAGCTGTCCTCCACAACAGCCTTCAGCACAGGCGTTGTGTACGGATTATCCCCGTGTATGGTCTTCTTCTCCAGATAGCGGATGATATCCTCCTGGGGCGCCTCGATCTTAACCGTCAGGAACTTCTCCTTCTCTCCCCGGTTCAGCGCCAGGATCCGATGCCCGGCGAGACGGTTCACCGGCTCTTCAAAGTCGTAATACATCTCATACACAGACTCCGCCTTCTCATCCTTCGCCGCAGAGACGACACGCCCCTTCTGCGCCGTAATCTTGCGGATCCAGATACGGTAATCCGCCTCATCGGAGATACTCTCGGCAATGATATCCTTCGCCCCCGCGACAGCCTCCTCTGCCGTATGGACTTCCTTCTTGGGATCTATGTACTCTGCCGCAACCTCCTCGACGGGCTGCTTCATCTTCTGCAGTGTTATAACCGCCGCTAACGGTTCTAACCCTTTCTCCTTCGCTATGGTCGCCCTTGTCCTTCTCTTGGGGCGGTACGGGCGGTATAAGTCTTCCACTACCACCAGCGTCTCTGCCGCAAGTATCTGCCCCTTAAGTTCCTCCGTAAGCTTTCCCTGCTCTTCGATACTGGACAGCACCTGCTCCTTCTTTTCCTCCAGACTGCGCAGGTAAGTCAGCCGCTCGTGAAGCCTGCGGAGCTGCTCGTCGTCAAGCGTACCCGTCGCCTCTTTTCTATATCGCGCGATAAACGGGATGGTATTACCCTCGTCGATCAGCTTGACCGCCGCATCCACCTGCCACTTCTTCACGCCCAGTTCTTCTGTAATCTTCTGATTAATATCCATACTATATACCCTTTCTGCCTTCCTATATTCCAGAGTTTTCGATGACCCGCGTCTCCTATTATAACGAAATTATGCCGGATATGCAATGAAATACTCCGGCGATAATGGAACCGCCGCATCACTTTACTCAATACTCTTAAGCGATTCCACCATATCGATCTTCTTAAGCTTAAAATACATCACCCCGTTGATCATCAGCGAAAACGCCACTGTAAGTACAAGACTGTAGACAAAACTCGGCAGATTGATATTCCTTCCGAACATCGCCGAATCCACCTCCACCGTCTCGATAATGAACAGGTGCAGAAACTTCCCAAGCACAACCCCGACGACTGCCCCCAGGAAGGTCAGCAGGATATTCTCTCTGTACACGTATTCTGCCACTTCCATATTATAAAAGCCCAGAACCTTAAGCGTCGCCAGCTCCCGCTTACGCTCTGCGATATTCACAGTATTCAGGTTATATAGCACCACGAACGCCAGCATCCCCGCCGAGATGATCAGTACCACAATAACCAGATTCAGACTCCTTAACATATCGTCCAGCTGCTTCTCGATATCATGCGTATAGCTGACACTTAAGGCTCCGTCTTTTTTCAGGATATCCCGCCCGACCTGCTCCATCTGCGCGTTCTTGGCAGAATCTGCCGCCTTGAACAGGATACTGTTATACTCCGGCTTCTCGCCGTACACAGATTCATAACACCTGGGCGTAAAATATATATAATGCCCCATGTAGTTCTCGCAGATCTGCGTGATCTTTACCTTTTTATTGCCATTTTCCTCATCCTTAATCTCAATGGTATCCCCCGCTTCGGCCTCCAGAAGCTTCGCCGTCTTCTCGCTGACAATCACACCGTCGTCCGACAGCTCGTACCGCTCCTTCGTCTTCCGGTCATGAAAATCTACAAACTCAGGAATATCCTTCACCGTACCAAACACACATGCATAAGCCGCCCGCTCCTTCTTTCCATTTACCAAAGTGATATTCTGCATATCCGCATCCATATACCGGCTTACCTGCTCCTCGCCATTAAGCTCATCCTTTAACGCTTCCACCTGTTCCCCGGTGACATCCTCTTCCAGATAAATGCTTCCGTCATAGAACTGGATCTCGGCAAACTGTAACTTTGCAATCTCATAACAGGAATCCTTAAGTCCGAACCCAACCAGCATCAGCGCCATACACCCGCCGATTCCGAATATGGTCATGAAGAAGCGCTTCTTATACCGCATCAGGTTCCGTATAGTAGATTTCCATGTAAAATTCAGATGCCGCCAGATTATCCCGACGCGCTCTAAGAACACCCGCCGTCCGTTCTTAGGTGCCGGCGGACGCATCAATACCGCCGGCTGCGCGTCCAGCTCCCTGTAGCAGGCCATGACCGTGGCAAATATGGTACAGAACATCGCCGCCCCGGACGCCATCGCCGCATAGCCCCAGTCGTAAGGCACAAGAATCCGCGGTAAATGCTGATATAATATCCCGTAGGCGTAGACGATAATATACGGAAGGATCTTCTCCCCGGTCAGGACGCCTAAGATACTTCCCCCTGCCGTAGCCAGCAGCGCGTAACCGATGTATTTGGACGCGATCGCACCTTTGCCGTAACCAAGGGCTTTCATCGTCCCGATAGACGTGCGCTGTTCCTCCACCATACGCGTCATGCTGGTCAGGCTGATCAGCGCCGCCACAAGGAAGAACAACACCGGGAACACCCGCCCGATTGCTCCGAGACGCTCTGCATTCTCACCGAAACCGCTGTACTCTATCAGGGTACTGCGGTCGTACACGTACCATTTGGGCAGACCGATATCCGCAATGTCCGCCTCTGCCTGGGCAATCTTCTCTTCCCCGTCGGCAATCTCGGCCTCCGCTTCCGCCTTGCCTTCCTCATATTCCTGCTTCGCATCGGCAAGCTTCGCTTCATTGGATACAATCTCGGCCTCTCCGTCGGTAAGTTTCGCCTCCTGCTCCTTTATCTCACTCCATCCTGCATTGATCTGCTTCTGCCCCGAGGAAAGCTTCGCAGGTACGGACGCAAGCTCTGATTCCGCCGCCGAAAGCTGCGCCTTCGTGGCGGCAAGCTGCGCCGCCGTAGCAGCAAGCTGCTTCTGGCTTGCGTCAAGTTCGGCAGTCCCCGACGCGTATGCCTGACGCTGCCCCTCTATCTTCATGGCCAGCATCTGCGCCGTCTGCTCAAGTTCGGCAAGCTGGCTTAAAAGTTCTGCCGGGATATCCCCGTCTTCGGAATCCCCCGGCCGATCCCCCTCTTCCGTATCCCCCGGAGGATTGTCTTCTTCTAAGTCTTCCGCCGTCCTTTGAGCCTGCCCCTGAATCGCCTCAATCTGCGCTTTTATCGCGGCAATCTGCCCCAAAACAGCCTGATACGTCTGCTCATCCGCCGCAATCTGCGCCTGCAGGCCGTCTAACTGCTGTCTTCCCGCCGCAATCTGCGCCTCCGCATCCGGTCTCGCCGCTTCAAACTGCGAAAGGCCGCTCTCATATGCCGTCTTGCCCTCATTTAACTGCGCAAGTCCCAGGCGGTACTCGGCTCTCGCCGAATCCAATTCCTTCTGCTTCGAATAAAGAGTCGATCTTGCGTCCGCAATCTGCTTCCTTCCATCTTCGATCTGCACCCTCGCATCCGCAAGCTGCCGTTCTGCGTCCGCAATCTTCTCTTCTGCATCCGCAAGCTCCTTCCTCGCTTCTTCCTTCCCTTCCTCCAGCTCTTCTTTCGCCTCGGCAAGCTTCTCGCCCGCCTCGTCCATAAGGCTGTCCTTACGGACCGCCGCACGCTCGTCCGCAAGATCCTCTACCCGCGTCAGGACCTCTTCAATCCGGTCGTCATACGCGTCTGTAAATGCAAGCAAATCCTCTGCGCCTTCCACCTTAAGATAGACCTCGGTAAATACATCCATGTCGAACGTATCCTCCGGCACTATAAGAAACGCCTGTATGCTGCCGTCCCCGACCGTAGAACTCCCTCTTCCGTAAGACAGGTAGCAGGGACTGTTTCCAAGTCCCACCACCTCAAAGGTATCCGTCTTCAACGTATCCGAAATATCATCATCCGTACCTGATCTCAGTTCAACCCTGTCCCCTATCTTGAATTCTGAATTATCGTCGGCGAGACACTCCCCGGATTTCTTTGGAAGCCGTCCTTTGCTCACCGTCACCCGGTTCATCTTCTCCTGCAGGGACATCACATGGAGCACCTGCTGTTCATCCTTCGCACTGTAGAGGAAATCTGCACTGTACGCCCCTTCTGCAAGCGCAACGCCATCTGCGCGCTCCATAGCGCGGACATCCTCTTTTGTCACGCCATAGGTACAGACCGCCTTGATATCCATAAGCCCGGACTCGTCAAAATAAGAATCCCCGCTCAGTCTCATATCCGGCTCAGAGGCACGAATCCCCGAGAAAAATGCGACTCCAAGCGCAACAATAAAAAGAATCGACAGGAATCTGCCCGGACTCTTTCTGATCTCCATATAAAAATCTTTTCTTGTAGCCTTCTTTACCTTCCGTCCCGCCTTTTTTACCGTCTTCTCCATCCTCTTCTCCCGCATATCCCGCTGTTTCGTCGTTCAGCCATACTACTGCTGCCTCTACCACTCAATCGTCTCAACCGGCACCGGATGCCGGTTTCTCAGGATATCCGACACACGTCCGTTCTTGATTTTGATCACACGGTCCGCCATAGGGGCGATCGCAGAATTGTGCGTAATCAGGATAACCGTCATGCCTTTGATCCGGCAGGTGTCCTGAAGAAGCTTAAGAATCGCCTTTCCCGTATTGTAATCAAGCGCCCCCGTCGGCTCGTCACACAGCAGTATCTTGGGATTCTTCGCCAGCGCCCTTGCTATGGACACCCTCTGCTGTTCCCCTCCGGATAACTGTGCCGGGAAATTATCGAGACGCTCTCCCAGGCCCACCTCTGTCAGCACTTCTCTCGCATCCATGGGATCCTTGCAGATCTGCAGCGCCAGCTCCACATTCTCAAGCGCAGTCAGGTTGGGAATCAGGTTATAGAACTGAAACACGAACCCGATATCATCCCTCCGGTAAGCCGTGAGCCGCTTCTGTGAATAAGAGGTGATATCCTGCCCGTCCACAGTCACCCTTCCCTCCGACGCCGTGTCCATGCCCCCAAGTATATTCAGAACCGTTGTCTTTCCCGCACCGCTTGGCCCGACCACCACGGCAAACTCTCCCCGGCTGATCTCAAAATCAATCCCGTCCGCCGCCATAATCTCTACCTCTCCCATACGGTATCTTTTCTTAACGTCTTCCAATGTGACAAATCCGTCCATATATCTATATCTCCTCCATAAACTATTTCCGTCTGTGCGGTTGGAAATCCACTTCCAGCGCACAGGTTGAACAATTTTCAGACTGTCCTGTCATCTCAGGCAATCCTCTATAATCGGAATATGCGTATCTGCGATCCGAAGCCCGGAAAGCTCCTCTCTGGTAAAGAACCTAAGCTCCTTCGATTCATTGCTGCAGCTTAACTTTGGCATATCGTCAAGCCGGACCTTGTACACAACCGTAATCACCCGCAGCACATTGCCGTCCGGATAACTGGCTATCCGCGACGGATCGTCGTATATCTTATAAAAGGAAAGCTCCGTCTCATCAAGCACTATGCCTGTCTCTTCTGCAACTTCTCTTACCGCGCACGCCGCCAGCGTCTCACCGGTCCACAATCCGCCTCCAATCACAGCCCATGTATCACTGTCCCGCCGATGCTCCATAAGCACCTTCCCGCCGTACTCTATGAGAACGGAAGTTCCGATATGGTTCGGCCTGTTAGGCCTGGGGGCGTGAGCATCCCTGTAGTAGAACCTTGCCTGTCCCATTAATCTCTCCTCCTTAAGCTTCTTTCTTTAGATCTGATAGCAGCAATTCTACTCAAATTCATTTTCCTTCTTGTACGCAACCATTATATCACGTATAATACCAGAAGAGAAATCTATTATTTATAAAACTATTCTAAAAAGCAGCCTTCCATCCGGTCAACACTTAAACCAATGGACAGTTCATGGAATAGCAGCGAATACACAGGAGGCAAATTTATGAACACTCTAAACATCCAACAGGCAGCCACAGACTCTGAGATCTACGAGATCGCCGCACTTGCAGAAGAGATCTGGCATCAGCATTTTACCCCGATCATCGGAGAGGCCCAGGTCAACTACATGGTTGACAAGTTCCAGTCCTATCCCGCCCTGAAGGCGCAGATCGATCAGGACGGCTATGAGTATTACCAGATCCGCAGTTCACACACTCTTGCCGGATACATCGGCATCCACCCGGAAGCAGACGCGCTCTTCCTGAGCAAGCTCTACATAAAAAAAGACTGCCGCGGACAGCATCTCGCGACAGAAGCGCTGAACTTCCTGATTGGATTATGTAAGGAACGGGGACTTAAGAAGATCTGGCTGACCTGCAACAAACACAACGACAACACACTGGCGGTATATGACCATCTGGGATTTGTAATCACAGATGAGCAGGTTGCCGATATCGGAAATGGATTCGTGATGGATGATTATATACTGACCTATACAATATCCTGAACGTATGTAACATTCCCCTCAATCACCCCGATATGCAGGAAGACCGGATACAGATAACTTGCCCCAAATGTTCCCGGCTTTTTGGGGCCTGTTATAATCCGGTCAGGCTTTTGCGCCTTATAAAACGCCATCCTGACGCTTGCCCTTATGATCGACTTATCCTTCCGCGTAACGAACATCTCATTACAAGTCCGGAGGTATATCAATATCCTCTAATTCCCATGCTCTTGAAACCGAAAAATGCAGAACCTCATCCGGATGCGCGTTCAGAACCTTCCTCCCGCCCTGATCCCCTTCCAGATCCATTAATTCCCGGAAGAAACGTCTCGAAAACCAGGCCGGATTCCCCTGCCTGCCGCCGTACGCTACGCACCCAAGCCCCGCCTTTCTTCTCTCCATTTCTTCCAGAAAGCCTTCCGCACTCTCCTCCGTCAGATATGGCTGATCGGCCGCAAAAAACGCACATGCCTCTGCTTTCGTCTGCCGCACAGACATCGCATTCGCCACGCAAAGCCCTGCCTTGACAGAATAGGAGGCGCCTCTATGGCTTTCTGGTGAAAACACAGCCTCCGCCCCCATCTTTGCCGCCGCATCGCAAATGCTCTGATACTGCGTCACTACAAGAACCTCCCACTCGTCATGGCGCCTGCATATATGAATCAAACGCTCCAGCAGATGACAGAACAAAGGCTTTCCTTCCATCTCATACAATAACTTATTCGAACCAAAACGACGGCTGTTTCCACCCGCAAGATAAATCAAACCTACCCTCATCTTCTTATCATCCTCTTGGACTCATCCAATGAACTTCCTTCATCAAGGCGTCTCTTTTTATAATATCTTTATTATAGATGTCTGCATATTTTACGTCAACACTGGAAATGTTTAACGGCAAAAAGAAAAAATAGACTTGCATTTTACCGGGAAAAGTATTATAATAACTGACATGCAGATATAGTTCATCGGTAGAATGCTAGCTTCCCAAGCTGGAGAGGCGGGTTCGATTCCCGTTATCTGCT
>CAMSTW010000013.1 GCA_947063855.1 uncultured Dorea sp. | reverse complement strand
CAAGATAGTCGGTAATCTCCCGAAATACATGATGTGAAATAACTCCAGACTCCTTATCAAGTACAAGGAGTCTGGAGCTTTCTCGATCCTCTAAGGGATCCTGTGCGATTAATTCTTCCGGCAATTCATAGTAAAAATCCTGTCGTTTCATTTTCATATGAATCCCTTCTTAAAATATAATTCTGATTCTCAACCGTAGATTGTCAGATTCATCTCTAATCCACCGGATGGGTCTTCTCATTCGATTCTTCTGATTCGGTTCAATCGTCCGCCAATATCTCATCCTGTGAAGTTTCTCTGCTCACAACCATATCTTCCTGGCCTGTTCTCTCGTTCGACTCTACCGAAGCGGTACTTCCACTTGACGTAACTTCTTCATGAGTCTCTCTATTCACAAAGTCAAAGGCCGCTTTCCCGTCTGGCTTACCGTCCTGCAATACCATCTCCTTCGACTCTCCTGAAATCGGCTGTACCGCTGATGCATTTCCTTCAACATGGCTGTTTCCCTGCGGCGACATATTATCCAATGGCATGGGGATACCTCCGCCAGCTGGACTCCCCCCACGAAACGGCATTTCTCTCTGCTGCGGCATTCCATTCGGCGCTCCCGGCATCGGTGGCACTGAACCGGTGCCTCCTTGTGGCATCCCATCTTGCGGCGGCATTCCATTCAGCGTTCCCGGCATCGGCGGCACTGCGCCGTATCCTCCTTGCGGCATCCCTCCCTGCGGCGCCGCCGGAGGCATCGGCGGAATCGGCGGATAATACTTGGGAGCCTGGTACTTCGGGAACACCTTGATCTTCTTCCCGTAGATTACCCTGGTATCGCAGAGCATATCATGCAGTCCCCGCTTCTCGCGGTCAACTCCCGCCATGATATATCCAATCCCGACAGACAGCCCGCACAGGAATCTTCCCACCGTCTCCCGGTATACGACATTGATGAATTCCAGCCTCTCTCTTCCATCCGCATTGATCACCCGCAGGTTCAGAAGCCTTTTCCCCGGCGTCGTCCCCGTATAGTACGTAAGCAGGATGAAGTAGAGAACCTGCAGAACATACAAAATGATATCCCTGAGTGTATAGTGAAACAAGATCTGCGCACGGAACACCTCTCCCACTGCCAGCGAAACAACGCCAATCATAAGCCTGACAAACAGCAGGCCGATCCAGACGATCGCCAGGTCAATCGCATAGGCCGCCAGACGCGCCCAGAACCCCGCATATTCTACATCTTCCACATCTTTATTTTCCCGTCCAAACAAACTTCCGGATGTACTACTCTGCCGGCCGCCGAAGCCATTTCCCTTCCTATACACGGCCTCTCTGCCGCCAGAACCATTTCCCTCCATATACACGGCCTCTCTGCCGCCGGGACTTCCGGGATTACCGTAACTGTTCTGCATAATACATCGGCACCCCGCTTTCCATATCTGCTGCGGTTTCCTTAAGAATCTGGGCTTCTGACTTAGGGATCACGCTTTCTACCCTGGCAAATAAGGAGGTAAAGAAATCCAGCTCACTCTCCGGCTCATAGAATTCATAAACACCCAATTCACTGCTCATGGCCCTCGTCATATCCTCATACAGACTGATCTCATCGATCAGTCCGTTGTTCAGGGCCTGATTAGCCGTATAGACACGCCCGTCCGCAAGGGCCTTGACCTCTTCCTCCGTCATACCGCGGCCTTCCGAGACGATGCCGACAAACTTATTATAATACTCATCCACCTGTCCCTGATAGATTGCAATCTGCTCATCCGTCATCTGGGAACTGTCTTTATTCTCCCCGCTGGTGATGCTGATATAACGGATTCCAAGCTTCTCATACAGGCCGCTCATATCATATCCGGACATGATCACGCCGATGGACCCCGTCGTCGTATTCGGATTCGCGTAGATCTTATCGGACGCCATGGATATCATATAGCCGCCGGAAGCCGCATAGTGAGCCATATAATCCCAGACCGGGCGGTCCGTCTGTTCTTTGTACTCCTTAAGCTTCAGATACAGCTCCTCCGACTCGTATACCGTTCCGCCGGGAGAATCCACATACAGCAGGATTCCCTGATTATTGTCATCGCTCATCAGATCATCAATATACTCCAGGGTTGTAATGTGCTGGTATCCCACCGGGACCTCGAACATGCCCGTCTGTGTCTGCTCCTGGATCGTTCCCTGCACTCGTACGATTGCAATATAATCATTGACCGGCGGATTGAAACCATCACTGTCCGTCAGCAGATCTTCCATACTATTCATCAGGATCCTGTTTGAAAATGCGTTGGTCAGCACACTGGAGACGCCAACCATGATAAACAGAATCACTGCGATCACCAGACCGCCTATCTGCTTTTTATTCATTTCTTTTCTCCATTTCTTATTTATGCCTGCTGTGGCTCCTTACTTGCGAAGCTCGATTCCCATGCCCTCTAACGCCTTAAGGATCCTGCCCATTGCCTCTGTCACTTCCGCATCCTCCAGCGTCTTATCCTTCGCGCGGAATACGATGGAATACGCCACGGACTTATAACCGGCCTTGATCTGGGCGCCCTCATACAGATCGAACAACGCGTAACTCTCCAGGTAAGCGCCGCCCTTCTTCTCGATGACTTCCTCGATCTGGCCTGCCAGGATCTCTTTTGGCATTACCATACTGATGTCGCGGGTCACTGCCGGAAATCTTGCAATTCCGGTATATTTCCGGTCAAATGACGCCCGCCCTACAATCTCCGGCATATCAAGCACCGCTATATACGCCTTCGTTCCGATTCCGTATGCATCGGCAATATCCGGGTGAACCTCTCCCAGATATCCCACAACACCCCCGTCATAGACGATATTGGCCTGACGTCCGGGATGGAGGTACGGCTTGCCGGAGTTCGGATCGTAGACCTCCTTCTTATGCATCCCGATCTTCTCGAAGAACTCCTCTACCACGCCCTTCATGCTGAAGAAATCCCCGTCTCCGTACATCCCCAGCGTGAACTGCATCCGTTCTTCCGGAAGCTCTGTCAGCGGAAGAGCCTTCGGCAGATAGATATTTCCCAGCTCATACAGTCTTACGTTCTTATTTCTTCTATTATAATTGAACGCCAGAGAAGTCAGCATACCGTTCAGGGAGGTCGTGCGCATGATGCTGTAGTCCTCTCCTAACGGATTCATAATCTCCACCGCCTGTCGAAGCGGGGAATCTGCCGGAATCCGGAGCCGGTCGAATACCTTCGGGCTTTCGAAGGAATAGGTCATACCCTGGCTGAATCCGCAGAACTCTGCAATATTACGGGCAATCTCCTCCACGCGAAGCTTGAAGGATAACTTCCCGGTCGTCGCCTCTCCCCTTGGAAGTGTGGTCGGGATATTATCATACCCGTAGAACCTTGCCACTTCCTCGGCAAGATCCGCAAGACGGAACAGGTCCTGACGGAAGGTGGGCGCGATCACCTCGCTCTTCTCTTCGTCATAGTCAAGCCCGATCTTCTCAAAATATCCCAGCATCTCTTCCTTGGAAATGTCTGTTCCGAGAAGACGGTTGATCTCATCCGCGTCAAATGGCACTCTGACCGGCTCCTTCTTCCTGCCATAGACATCCACGATACCGCCTACAACCTCGCCGGCTCCCAGTTCTTCTATAAGCTGGCAGGCGCGGTCAATCGCCGCCTGGGCGTTATTGGGATCCAGGCCTTTCTCAAACTTGCCGGACGCGTCGGTACGAAGCCCGATCTTCTTACTGGACTTACGGATATTGGTCCCGTCAAAGCACGCCGCTTCGAAAAGCATGGTCTTGACCTCATCCGTGATCATGGAATTCTCACCGCCCATGATACCCGCGATACCGATGGATTTCTCACCGTCGCAGATCATCAGTACAGACTCGTCCATATCCCGTTCCTGTCCATCCAGTGTGGTGAATTTCTCTCCCTTTTCGGCTGTCCGCACGATAATCTCACGGCCTGCGATGGTATCCAGATCGTATGCGTGCATGGGCTGTCCGTACTCTTCCATTACATAGTTCGTTATATCCACCAGGTTATTGATCGGACGGATTCCCACGGAGGAAAGGCGTCTCTGCATCCACTTCGGCGACGGGCCGATCTTGATATTCTTCACGACTCTTGCACAGTATCTCGGGCAGAGGTCCTGATCCCTGACAGTTACCTTGATATAATCATTGACATCCTCGGAATTGCCCGTTGACGTCACCATCGGCGGATGAAATTCCTTGCCGAATGTGGCGGCGGCTTCTCTCGCGATTCCCACGACGCTATAGCAGTCCACTCTATTGGAGGTCACCTCATATTCGAACACCACGTCATGAAGTCCCAGCGCTTCTATTGCATCTGCCCCTACTTCTGCGTCCGCCGGGAAGATGTAGATCCCTTCCTCGGGCGCTTCCGGGTACATGTCGCGGTTCGAACCAAGCTCTTCTATGGAGCACATCATGCCCCGGCTCTCGATTCCGCGAAGCTTGCCCTTCTTAATCTTGACGCCGCCTGCCACGCGGCTTCCCGGCTCGTGTCCGCCAGCCACACGGCCGCCGTCCAGCACCACCGGCACCTTGTCGCCCTCGTGTACGTTATTGGCGCCCGTTACGATCTGTACGGACTCTCCGCCTACATTTACCTGGCAGATAATTAACTTATCTGCGTCCGGATGCTTCTCGATCCTGTCAATCTGACCGATGACAATCTTGTCAAGATCCGCGTCCAGCGCCTCATATCCTTCCACCTTTGTTCCGGACAGCGTCATCGCATCCGTGTATTCCCGGGCGGTCACATCAAGCCCCGGAACATATGCTTTTATCCATGATAATGATGTATTCATCTTATTCTATTAACTCCTTTCCTGCCGATATGCCATAGCACGCCGGCACATTCACCAACCTTCTATATATTACTCCTTGAAGACCCATCGCTCTTCCAGCCTCCTGCACAACCGTATCTTGCCATTGCCCGTCTTTTTGTCCGGCGCAGACTATATTCTTGATTCAGGCAGACTGCCCGAAAACTGCTTTCTGCAAGATGTGCGTCCCAATTTGCAGTTCCGTATTGCCGGTCTCTTCTCTTACTTAATAATTGTCGCTGTATTCCAAAACTGTCCATAAATCATGAGCCGTAGTGGAACGGGCGTCAGAACTGCTTCAGGAAGCGGATATCATTCTCATACAATAATCTCATATCATCAATCTCGTATTTCAGCAGCGCGATACGCTCAAGCCCCACGCCGAACGCGAACCCGGTATACTCATTCGGATCGATTCCGCACATCTCCAGCACATGGGGATGTACCATACCGCAGCCAAGAATCTCGATCCATCCGGATCCCTTGCAGAAACGGCATCCCTTGCCGCCGCACTTGAAACAGGTAACGTCTACCTCTGCGCTTGGTTCGGTGAATGGGAAATGATGGGGGCGGAACTTCGTCTTTGTCTCCGGTCCGAACAGTTCCTTGGCGAACACCTCAAGGGTTCCCTTAAGATCTGCGAAGGAGATGTTCTTGTCAATAACCAGTCCTTCAATCTGGTGGAAGGACGGAGAATGCGTCGCGTCCACCTCGTCGGAACGGAATACACGTCCCGGCGCAATCATACGGATCGGCAGCTTTCCCTGCTCCATCACACGCGCCTGTACCGGCGAGGTCTGGGTACGCAGTACGATATCCTTATTAATATAGAAGGTATCCTGTTCGTCCTTTGCCGGATGACCGTCCGGGATATTCAGCTTCTCGAAATTATAGAGATCGTACTCAACCTCCGGTCCTTCCACCACCTCATAGCCCATACCGATGAAGATCCGCTCCACCTCTTCCAGCGCAATGGTATTCGGATGGCGGTGTCCCACCATATTCTTCTTAGACGGCAGTGTGACGTCAATCACCTCCTGCTTCATCTTCTCCTCCCGGATGGCGCGCTCCATCTTAACCTTGCTCTCTTCCAGAAGCTTCTCTATAGAAGCCCTTGTCTCGTTCACCAGCTGTCCGACCTTTGGCCTCTCCTCCGGTACTACATCCTTCATTCCCTTCAATACTGCGGTAAGCTCCCCTTTCTTGCCCAGGAACTTCACACGCACATCATTTAACTTCTCCGGCACATCGGCTGCTTCGATTGCCTTCAATGCCTCTTCCTTGATGCTCTGCAATTTCTCGTTCATCGCTTCTCTTCCTTTCCTCCAATATCAATCGGGCAGAGGGGATTCCCCTTACCCGCCGCGCGGCCCGTGCGCCGCCTCAGCGGCATATTTCCTCTGCGCGGGTCTGCGCATAAAAAAACTCATCCCCGAAAAAGGGACGAGCAATTACCCGTGGTACCACCCTGATTCCCGCATATAGACTGTCATGCGGGCACTCAATCATGCGTAACGTGCATCTGACGGCATCTCCTACTCTCATCTCCTTATATATTACCGGCATCTGCTCTTGCAGAACATAAGCTGCATCTGCAGAAAACTGCCTGTACCGGCAAGATGATTTCAAAAATACGGCTCACGTGGGAAATTCAATCACTGTCTGAACCAAAGGAGACTTACAGCCCGACGATCTCCTCTCTCTGATGGAAGACGGCTCTCTACTGGGAATGCGGCAACGCTCCCGATATACCCCCGCCTCTGGCAGGTTCCCCGGGTGAATCTCCGCTTCCTCTACACGGTCATTGCTTTTTGCTTATATTTTTAAATTATAGCACAAGAGTTTCTGTTGTCAAGAAATTATTCTTCTCATCTATGAAGAATTGTGACTATTGTAACCGGGCGCAAGCAGCATATTCATCTCACCGCCAAGCAGGATACAATACATACAGAAATACATCCACAGCATGATCAGAATAATCGTCGTAAAGCTCCCATACATACTCGAAAATCCCTTGAAAATATCCAGATAAACAGAGAAGATCCAGGATATGACCAGCCATCCCACCGCCGTAAACATCGCGCCCGGCAGCTGATCTCTGAAGCGGCCTCTTCTGTTGGGAAGAAATCTGTAGATCATCAGGGAAAATACGACCATAACCGTCGGAGTAATCACTACCCGGGTCTCAATCAGCCAGTCCGCAATCCGCTTAAGAAAGGGCACATGGGCCGCAATAAACAGGTTCAGTGTATTACCAAAGACCGACAATACCAGCAGCAGGATAATCACAACAATAAACAGAACCGTGTAGATCGTCGCCCTGATCCGCAGGACCACATAGTTACGTGTCTCGTGACAGCCGTAGATACAGTTAAGTCCCGACGTCATGGCAAGCACACCCTTCCCTGCGGACCACAACGCCACCAGGATCGTGACCGGGATGATGCCCATGGACTGGTTATAGACCTGATTCACCATCGACGTAACCAGCGTCTCCACCGACGACGGGAACACCTGAATCACGGCGGTCATAACATCCGCCTTCGTTACCGGCGTATACTGTACCAGCGTAAGAAGCAGCAAAATAATCGGAATCATACACAGCATAAAGAAATATGCCGACTGTGCGGCATATGCGCCTACATGGGCCGCAGAAATCTCTGCAGTGATATTCTTAATCCTGTGATAGATGGCTTTTATTCTCTTCATGATATTCTCCCGTACATTTGCTCTATATTTTACCTAATTTTATCTGTTTTGTCCATCCCATCTCTTCTTTTTGTCTTGATAAACACTTCCGGTGCATTTATTAGTGCTCCATCCAGTCAGAAATCGAAGTACTGGGCTGTCTGGTTCGTGCCAGTGCCAGGTAAAATTTCGACGGCGATGTGGGCGCATCGACTAGGAATTTTAACAACGCAATGGTGCGAAACAGACAGTTCAGGACTTCGGTTTCTGGACGGATGGAGCACTACTGCAGCTCCAGATTCCATCCGGGTTTTAATAGTATATGAAAATATATCAAAAAATATAAGCCGGAAGGAATCCGCCCCGTTGATTTCACGGAAACGCCTTACCCGGCTTCAATCGTCACATCCTGGAAGAAGAGTGATAAGATCTCTATGTAATTCTTTCCTTTCTTCGCCATCTCATTGGCCCCGTTCTGGCTCATTCCGATTCCGTGCCCGTATCCGCCGCCGGACAGGACAAACAGATCCCCGTCCCTCTGAACCGTGAAAAATGCGCTGGGAAGCAGCTTCTGGGCGGATACCTTTGTACCGTCCTGTCTGGTAATCTCATATCCGCCGCCTCCAAGAGCCCGGCGGATCTTATTCTCCGTATCCACCGTCACCGAACCCTTATCCCCCACGGCACAGATCTGAAGCGCGACGCCTCCCGCTCCGGTATTCGTAATCTCCAGACTCTGGACCGTCCCTATGTCCGTTCCGGTATTCAGTCCAATAAGATTCGACAATGTGCCTGCCGGTATCCTCGCCTCCCAGCGATACCACGGCATCTCCGATTCATAATCTCCTTCGCCGTCCTTCACCTCCACAGACCGAAGATACTGATTACTCTCATCTTCCTTGGCTCCCCAGGCCTCGAGTCCGGCTGTTCTTCCGCAGGACGTGGAATAATAATAGGTCGTGACAATCCGGTTCTGATAACGGACTACCTGTCCCTTTGTCTCCTCTACCGCACGGTTCGTCCCATCCTGCGCCTGAGAATTGCCATACACCTGATAATCCGTGCTGTCGTTGACATGTGCCTCGTACTCCGGATATCCGTAATCCTGTATCTGCTGATACGCGAAACTCCTTGCACATACCGCCTGGGCTTTCAGCGCCTCAAGTTCGTAGGTGGCCGGCATCTCACTTGGTATTACCTTGCACAGGTAAGACTCTACCGGAAGCTCGTTCACCACCGCGATACCCTCCGCCGTCGTCCGAAGTTCCAGAATCCCTGCGTAAGAAGGCGCTCCGCATGCTCGCTTCACGCTGCTTAAGGTAACCTCCCCTCCGTCCTTCGCACGGATTCTGATCTGCCCGCTCTGAAATCTCTGGTCGTCCGGTGCAAAGACAGCCGGCTGTCCGCCTTCAACCTCCTGATTTTCTTCCCCGAAGGAGATGATAAGGCCGCCCGCCGCCACTGCCTCTACGGCTGGATGGACCTCATTGGCATAGCCGTTTGTCATAATCAATACGCGGATATCGGGATTATCTATTACAATGTCCGGCTTCGAGTCCTGATTCCCCTCCTCCGCCTTCCGGACTGCTTCATCCTGCTTCTGCGTATCGCCCCTGTTCTTCATTCTTCCCAATATGCCGCCTTCCCGGCGGGTAAGCGCCGCCTGCAGTCCTCCGATTATCAAAAGACAGGTAAGAATCCACAGGCCATACTTCATATATCCGGAAACCCTTATCTGGAACAGCTGATTTCTGGTCCTTCTGCTATATCGTTTCACTCCATCTGCGCCTCCTTGTCCCATCATTCTGTCCGTCCAGGAACCGGAATACTGAAACAAATTCGAAAATTGCATCATACTCTATGATCCTTGTCTCAATCTATGCCGTTGTCCGTAAAAATATTAGTGGAATTATAACACAAAAATAAAGTCTGCTGCCTGAATAGAAAAAGTGATGCGTCATTATATCAATTGGTTATTGTGGTGCAAAGCGTCATTTTTGATTTTTAGTGATGGGCTTTCCGCATCGCTCGTCGAACACCTGAGACAACGGTTTACGTTGTCCGCTATGGTATCGAAGCTACAACTATCCTGGAAGTAAAAAAACCATCCGCTATTGATTATAAACCAATAGCGGATGGTTTTTCCAATGGACCTGGCGGGAGTTGAACCCGCGTCCGAAAGCCCATCCACCAGAGCATCTCCCATCACAGTCATTAATCTGACATTCCCTCTGCCGGCCGCCTAATGACAGGCTTCCGGTTTCAGTAGCTTCATAAGTTCTTCCATTCCCTCAAAGCTTCGGAAACGAAGTGCTCCGCCTCGTTGAAGCCGGTGACTTAAGCAGCGGATTACCTAAGGCCGACTGCCGCTTAATTAAGCAGCGTACGCTAATTCGTTATTGTCTGCGTTTATATTTAAGTGGAACTTTTAACGTAGTGTCCCGCTACGGATGGCTTCTCCAACTTCCAGACCCCCGTCGAAACCAGTACAAGCCCTGATTCATACATACTGCATGTAAATGCTGTGTTCTGGCTGCAGACTGTCTCTTCATCAGGTATATCCTATTATATGAACAGCTATTCCTCTTTGTCAAGCTATTTTTTTATTTAATGACTGTGCAAAAGTAATCATATATTTTTTTCAAAAAATTAGCACTCACCTATTGACAGTGCTAACAATATGTGTTATATAATATATATAGCAAATAAAACAATAAATAATTTTCATACCTTATGGGATACTAGACCATAAGATAATTTTCAAGGAGGAATGATTTATGTTATTAGCAAACAGAGGTTTCAACAATTTATTCGACGATATGTTCAGTGATCCGTTTTTCAGCCGTTCCTACGACCACACATCCGCACAGATTATGAAGACCGATATTCACGAGAAGGACGGCAACTATCTGGTAGAGATGGAACTTCCGGGATATGCAAAAGAAGATATCAAGGCTGATCTGAAGGACGGATACCTTACCATCTCCGCACACAAGAACATGACCAAAGAGGAGAAGGACGCCAAGGGTAATTGTGTTCATAAGGAACGTTACACCGGCACCTGTAACCGCAGCTTCTATGTTGGAGACGCCCTGACACAGGATGATATCAAGGCCGCCTTCAAGGACGGCGTACTCCACCTGTCCTTCCCTAAGGAGATCCAGAAGCAGGAAGAGCAGCCAAGGCTGATTACTATTGAATAGGCAGAACGTACGGACTGCTTTGTACCATCTTCAATTAGCAGAAAAAGAGGAGCGCCGCAAAATACTGCAGCGCCCCTCTTTTTCTGTTGACTTTTCTCTATTTGAAGAACTTAATCTTTCCGATAAGCGGAAGTTCCTTCCGCTCTCCCCTGCATGCCGCCACAATCCCCATGATCGTCAGCACAAGGAACACAAGCCCAAGGATATCAAACACCCAGGAAAATATGCTTCCGCCGAAATGGATGATGGAATATAAGCCCCACACCCATTCCCCTTCCAGCAAGTCTGTCAATGATGACAGAAGGAACAGCACAAGTCCCTGATTGATATGATGCTTCACGTATTCAGACCTCTTATCTCCGGCCAGAAGCGGTATGATCACAAGTATTCCAAGATAAGACAATACGCCCATAGCCTTGTTCTGATATACTTCATTCTGGTCGAAATACCCTCTATTTTCGCTCTGCTGATATACGGCTCTCTCATAACTGTCCGGTCCACATTCCTGCCGGTCATATGTATATTGCGGGCCGCCGGATTGCCCGCCGGCACTGCTGCTCCCGTCATTGTAACCTGTTCGCGCCCGTGTCTCCACTGCGTCCCACGCCGATTGTCCGCCGGCACTGCTGCTCCCGTCATTGTAACTGCCCGGGCGGCTGCCGGACAAATCCGGTATCCGGGCGCCGCACTGCGGACAGACCTTAATCCCGTCATCCACTTTTGCACCACATTTCACACAATAAGACATCTTCCCATCCCTTCCTCTCTAATTCTATTGTATTCTCGTCTCTCTGGTTCTGCAATCCTTTTTACTTAATTATCCAACCCCAGTATCTTTGCCAGCACTTCAATGATAATCTCATTAGTACAGGATTTCACATACCCCAGCATATGTAAGGATATCTCATCCTGCTTCTGTGCTTCGCTAAGCGTATCGTCATGCCTGGTCGTCTCTATCAGCTGAATCAGCTGAGGCGTCAGTTCCTCATACATCTCAATTGTCGTCTGTGTAACCATCTTTCTCAAATCTTCTTTCCTGGTCGGTACCATCTGCTCTCCCCCCTGACTGTACCAGTACATCTTTGCATTAATCTTGAAGTGATAGCGAGTGCTTATTACTCAAGAATTAATGCAAAGATGTACTAGCCCAAATTGCGGACCTTGAAATCTCTCTGCGCTTCTCTCTGCTGATCCTTTCTTGCAATGTCCTGCCGCTTATCATACAGCTTCTTTCCTTTGGCCAGACCCACCTCTACTTTTACAAGACTTCCTTTAAAATAAACCTTGAGCGGTACAACCGCCACTCCTTTCTCCTTCGTCTTGCCAAGGAGCTTGTTGATCTCCGCCTTATGGAGGAGAAGCTTACGGACCCTCAGAGGATCCTTATTGAATATATTTCCCTTCTCGTAAGGGCTGATATGCATACCATAGATGTAGACCTCGCCGTTCTCCACCCGGATAAATGACTCCTTGATGCTGCATTTTCCCATCCGCAGAGACTTTACTTCCGTTCCGTGAAGGGCAATTCCTGCTTCACAGGTATCCAGAATAAAATAATCATGATATGCCTTCTTATTATTGGCTATCAGCTTTCCATTCGTCTTCGCCATATACCGAATCCCCTTTCTATTATCTGCCAGCTTTCCGCAAGATGTGCGTCCTGATTTGCAGGTGCTAATATACAATCTCAAAATCTATGGTCCGCAGCATCCGGTCTGCACCGATCACACGCACTTGTACCTTTTGTCCCAGCTTATATGTCCTGTTCGTATGTGCTCCTGTAAGCTCGTACCGGTCCTCATAGTATTCATAATGGTCATCCGTCATATTTGACACATGGACCATACCCTCTACCGTATTGGGAAGCTCCACGTACATCCCCCACTTAGTCATGCCGCAGATCACGCCCTCGAATTCCTCTCCGATGTACTGCTGCATATACTCCACCTTCTTGAGCTTGACGGTCTCCCGCTCCGCCTCCTCGGCTCTTCGCTCCATCTCACTGGAATGCTTCGCCACCTCCCTTAGAATATCCTGATAATGCCCGATCCTCTTCTCATCCATCCTCCCCCGCAGATTATCCTTGATAATCCTGTGAATCTGCAGATCCGGATATCTCCGGATCGGCGAGGTAAAATGTGTATAATAATTCGCCGCCAGACCAAAGTGTCCGATATTCTCCGGCATATAGCGCGCCTGCTTCATGGACCTTAAGGCCAGCCGGCAGATCAGCGCCTCCTGCGGGGTATCCGAAACCTTCGCCAGAAGCTTCTGGATCTCCTTGGGACGGATCTCGTTCACCCCGACATGCATGGAATAACCGAAATTATTGATAAATGTGGCCAGCGCCCTTATCTTCTCCTCATCCGGCGCCTCATGGGTCCGGTACAGGAACGGAAGCTCCTGCCAGTAATAATCCTCCGCCACGGTCTCATTTGCCAGAAGCATGAAATCCTCTATAATCTTCGTCGCCGTATTACGGTCATAGGGCCTGATCTCCAGGGGTTTTCCCTGTTCATCCAGTATCAGCTTCGACTCCGGGAAATCAAAATCAATAGAGCCACGTCTCTGCCTGCGCCCCCGGAGAATCCGGGATAATTCCTGCATCCTCTCAAACAGGGGAACAAGAGCCTGATAACGTGCCGTCTCCCCGGCATCCTGATCATCAAGAATCTTCTTCACACTGGTGTAGGTCATCCTCTCATCCACGCAAATGACGGTCTCCGCAATCTCGTGATCCGTAACGATCCCTTTCTGATTCACCGTCATGATGCAGCTGAGGGCCAGACGGTCCTCGCCGGCGTTCAGCGAGCAGATACCGTTGGAAAGCTTATGAGGCAGCATAGGGATCACCCGGTCTGCCAGATATACACTGGTTCCCCTCTCCCTCGCTTCCCGGTCGATTGCGCTGTTCTCCTGCACATAATTCGTCACGTCTGCTATATGGACGCCCAGAATATAGCTGTCCCCTTCCTTCGTAAGAGAAACTGCGTCATCCAGATCCTTGGCGTCCTCCCCGTCGATAGTCACCATCTGCCAGTTCCTTAAGTCCTTACGCCCGGCCATATCCGCCTCGCTTACATCCCTGGCCGCCCGGTCCGCCTGGTTCAGTATCTTCTCTGAAAATGCAGTCGGCAGATCATAGCCTCTGACGATTGACATGATATCCGTGCCCGGATCGCTGATATGTCCGATGATCTCCGTCACCCTTCCTTCCGGCTTCCTGCCCTGTTCTCCATAAGAGGTAAGCTCCGCCACCACCTTATGGCCATTCACGGCCCCGCCTGTCTTCTCGGCCGGGATGAAAACATCACAGGGAAATCTCGGATTATCCGGCAGTACGAATCCATAGTTCTGCTTGTCTCTTCTCTGGAAGGTGCCGACAATCCGGGTCGTCTGGCGTAAGAGAATCTTCACGATCTTCCCTTCCCGGCTTCGTCCCTGACCCTCCCGGAGCAGCGCCAGTTCCACCTTGTCCCCGTCGAACGCACCGCCGGTATTCTCTTCGCTGATATAGACATCGGGTCCTTCCTCCTCCATAACGACAAACCCGTAACCCTTCATGCTGGCCCGGAAGATTCCTGACAGATGCTTCGCTTCACCTTTACAGTACTTCCCACGTTTTGTAAGACAGATCTTCCCGTCTGCCTCCAGCGCCTCAAGAACCTCTCTCAGTTCATCCCTCTGCTCCTTTGGCACCTGCAGAAGCATAGCCAGTTCCTTGAACTTCATAGGCACATACAGACTGTCACAGATCAGATCATAGACTACCTTCTTCTGCTTCTCAAATGTCTTATCCATCCTCTTCCTGCCTCCTTTCTCCTTTGGCAGACTGTCCAAAACTACCTTCCGCAAAATGTACCTCCCGATTTGCAGGGAATCTGTCCCAGAATCATGAGCCGCGGCGGACTGCGTCGATTCATTCCAGCGCATATTACCTTGCAAAGCAGGGTGTACAGATTGCTCTACTAGTATGGTTATATATAAATAGACACTCCCATACAGGAGTGTCCCACTGTTCTCATAAAAATATGCCCGTTATGCAAATACTTTTAAATTCAACACTGCTGCCAGTACAATAAACAGAATCGCAAGGAACTTCGTGGACTTCACCAGCGCGCCTTCCATGGAACGGCCCTTGTTCTGTCCCCAGTAAGTGTCCGCCATACCGCTGATCGTACCAAGTCCTGCAGACTTACCCTCCTGCATCAGAACGATCGCTGTGAGTGCAATACAGTCTATTGCAAATATGATCATTAAAACTGTCTTCAGAATCTCCATCTTCCACACCTCCTACGGCTAAACCTTTTTCATTCTACCACAAGATGTCTAAAATAGCAAGATACGGAAACATGAAAATTGTGAAAAGTAATCGCCGCTCTTAACGGAACGGATTCCTGTACTCCGCCACGTCTCCCAGCCGTTCCTCAATCCTAAGAAGCTGGTTGTATTTCTCCACCCGCTCGGACCGGCAGGGCGCTCCTGTCTTGATCTGGCCTGCGTTAAACGCCACCGCAATATCTGCGATGATGGAATCTGCCGTCTCGCCGGAGCGGTGGGATACAATTGTCCGGTATCCGGCGTTCTTAGCCGTCTCTATGGCGTTAAACGCTTCAGTCAGGGTGCCGATCTGGTTGACCTTCACAAGGATTGCGTTGGCGGCTCCCCTCTCGATTCCCTTCTTAAGCCTTTTTTCATTGGTCACAAACAGGTCGTCGCCTACCAGCTGCATGTTGATTCCCAGACGGGTGGTCAGGAGTTCCCAACCCTCCCAGTCTTCCTCGTCGAGAGGGTCCTCGATGGATACCACCGGGAATTCCTCCGAAAGCTCCTCATAATACTCGATCAGCTCCTCGGTCGTACGGACAACCTGATGCCCGTGCATCCTGCCCTCTCCCTCGAATACATATTTCCTCGTATTCTTATCATACAGCTCCGAAGCCGCCACGTCCAGGGCGATCATGATATCTTCCCGCGGCTTATACCCTGCCGTCTGTACTGCTTCTATTATGAAACGGAGCGCTTCCCGGGCATCCGGAAGATCCGGCGCGAATCCGCCCTCATCGCCCACAGCCGTGCTGTGCCCGTGCTTCTTCAGAAGGCTCTTCAAGGTATGATAGATCTCGGCGCACATCCGAAGCCCCTCCTTGAAACAGCACGCCCCTACGGGCATGATCATAAATTCCTGGATATCAATGGTATTGTCCGCATGCTTTCCTCCGTTCATGATATTCATCATCGGAACCGGAAGACGCTTCGCATTGGTCCCTCCGAGATAAGAATAGAGAGGGATATGAAGCGCCTCTGCCGCAGCCCTGGCCACGGCCATAGATACGCCCAGCATGGCGTTCGCCCCCAGATTCGACTTGTTCTCCGTCCCGTCAAGCCGGCACATGACCTGGTCGATCATCGCCTGGCCGAACACATTCATCCCGATAACTGCCGGTGCAATCCTGGCATTCACATGATCCACCGCCAGTTCTACACCCTGTCCTTTGTAACGTTTCTCATGATCCCTGAGTTCCAACGCCTCATACTGCCCGGTGGACGCTCCGGAAGGAACGCCCGCTCTTCCAAGTACGTCTTCACCGGCGAGGACTTCTACTTCTATAGTCGGATTCCCGCGGGAATCTAAGATTTCTCTTGCGTATACATCCGTAATCGGTAAATACTTATGCATCTCATTTCCTCCTTTTTGGCCGTTATCCGCAGCCTTCATGAAGGTATTATGCGCCGAATTTCTGATTCTAATGCAGATTAGAGAATACCATTGACTTTTTGATTCACCCGCGTTACAATCGGGTGTGGTAATAAATAAGTAAATTTTGTCGAGGGATTCTATCATGAAATCAAAACCACAGAGTCTGCAGACGGCAGACTCACCCAAACACAATGACCAGTTGAAGAATTTTATCTACCTGACTGCAAGTACGCTGATCATGGCAGTCGGCGTCTACTTTTTCAAATTCTCCAACAACTTCACCTTTGGAGGAATCACAGGTCTCGCTGTACTGATCGCCAAGTCCGGCATAATCTCGGCGAGTGATTTCTCCTTCGTGGCCAATATGATACTGCTCGTCATCGGTTTCTTCGTACTGGGGAAGAAGTTTGCGGCGAAGACTGCCTACAGCAGTATCCTTCTGTCGGTTACGCTGTCCGCGCTTGAGCGTATCTACCCTATGAGCCATCCGCTGACAGACCAGCCTCTGATGGAGCTTGCGTTTGCCATCGCCCTGCCTTCCATCGGCTCCGCCGTACTGTTTAACATCGGGGCATCCAGCGGCGGAACAGATGTAATCGCCATGATCATGAGGAAGTATACCAGCTTCAATATCGGAAATGCGCTGATGGTTACGGATTTCTTCATCACCCTGGCCGGCTTCTTCGTATTCGACATTGAGACAGGACTCTACTCCTTCCTTGGACTCACCCTTCGTTCATTTATGATCGACGGATTTATCGAAAGTCTGAACCTGTCCAAGTATTTTAATGTCGTATGCAACAATCCGAAGCCCATCTGTGAGTATATCAAGGAGGATCTTCACCGGAGCGCAACCATCGTTCTCGCACAGGGGGCCTTCAGCGGGGAGGATAAGTACATCATCTTCACCGTCCTGAATCGTGTGGAGGCCGTGCGGCTTCGTAATTTTATCAAGGAGAACTCCCCGGATGCATTCCTCCTGATCTCCAACACCAGCGAGATCATAGGCAAGGGCTTCCATTCAGTATAAACCAGTGTGCTATCGGGAAAGCAAGCCAGCAAAATGTGCGGTTAATTAAGTTCTAGAGAAAGAGCCGTCGGGAAATGACTGTATGAATGACATTTCCCGACGGCTCTTATTCTATATCTTCCCGTATACCACGACCTTCGCATCTACAGATCCGCTTCCGGCTCCTCGACACGTTCACCTGCCGGTCTACGCCGTACCGGATACTATCCGACCATGAGTCCTTCCGCCTTGATCACGTCGACCACCTGGTTCACATATTTCTCGCACAGATCGTCTGTCGCCGCCTCGACCATAACCCGGATCACAGGCTCTGTACCGCTCTCCCTGACCAGGATACGTCCGTCGTCGCCCAGCGCTTCCGCCACCGCGTCGACCGCCTTCGTAACCTGCGGATTCTCTCTTGCCGTCTTCTTGTCGGCCACACGGACATTCTTAAGCAGCTGCGGATAGATCTTGACAGGCTCTGCCAGCTTCGACAGACTCATCTTCTTCTCCAGCATGACCTCCATGATCATAAGAGATGTAAGAACTCCGTCCCCTGTGGTTGCGTGCTTGCTGAAAATAATATGGCCGGACTGCTCGCCGCCCAGGGAGTAGTTGTTATGCACCATATTCTCATATACGTACTTGTCGCCGACCGCTGTCTTCTCATACTTAAGTCCGGCCTTATCACACGCCTTATAGAGTCCCAGATTGGACATGATCGTCGTCACAATGGCGTCTCCGTTCAGGCGTCCGTTCTCTTTCATGTATTTGCCGCAAATGTACAGGATCAGATCGCCGTCGATCACATCGCCGTTCTCGTCCACCGCGATACATCTGTCTGCATCTCCGTCGTATGCGAAGCCCACGTCCAGCTTCTTCTCCTTCACATACTGCTGCAACACTTCAATATGTGTGGAACCGCAGTTGGCGTTGATATTGGTTCCGTCCGGCTCACAGTTGATGACATACGTCTTCGCGCCCAGCGCATCATACACGCTCTTCGCAATCGCGAACGCGCTTCCGTTCGAGCAGTCCAGTCCTACCCGCATATCCTCAAAGGAACGGGTAGCCAGTGAGATCAGATATCCGATATACCGGTTCCTTCCCGCCGCATAGTCGACGGTACGTCCGATCTCCTCCCTCTTTGCGAGCGGCAGTTCTCCTATCTCTCCGTCAATGTATGCTTCTATCTTCTCTTCCACCTCGGCCTCTATCTTATGTCCCTTGCCGCTGATGATCTTAATACCATTATCATAGAACGGGTTATGGCTTGCGGAGATCATGATCCCACAGTCAAAATCGTCTGTTCTGGCTACAAAAGATACGCTGGGCGTTGTCGTTACATGGAGAAGGTATGCGTTCGCTCCTGACGCAGTGATACCTGCAGCCAGCGCGTACTCGAACATGTAGCTGCTTCTTCTGGTGTCCTTGCCAATCACGATCCTGGCCTTATGATTCTGCCCGTAATACCAGCCAAGGAATCTTCCAACCTTGAATGCATGCTCCACCGTCAGGACTTCGTTCGCTTCTCCGCGGAAACCGTCTGTTCCAAAATATTTTCCCATAGTCATTAACTCCTTCACATCATTTGCCTTATTTACCATTTTTTTTGCACAATTATCGCAAGCGCCTTTACTATTATATATTTTTTCTCCCTAATATACAACTATATTTTCAAGTGGTTTAAAAAATTTCTGACTGTACGGCAGGGTTCTGTTCAAGGGAGAGAGATTTTTACCTTATGCGGTTACAAATTCAAAACATCTAAGTACAAAACGCAAAAACTGCCGCTTCGTACTTAGATGTTCTACCTTATAACTGTCTTTGGTTCGATTAATGGTGGAACAGGCGGAGTCCTGTGAATGCCATCGCCATTCCGTACTTATTACAGGTCTCGATCACGTTATCGTCCCTTACCGAGCCGCCTGGCTGCGCGATATACTTCACGCCGCTCCTGTGCGCGCGCTCGATATTGTCCCCGAACGGGAAGAACGCGTCAGATCCAAGGGCCACGTCTGTTAGCTTGTCAAGCCACTCTCTTTTAGCTTCTCTTGTGAAGACCTCCGGCTTCTCCCTGAAGATCGCCGGCCATGCGTCATCCGAGAGCACGTCCATATAATCCTCGCCGATATAGAGGTCGATCGCATTGTCCCTGTCGGCACGCCGGATCGTGTCTACGAACGGAAGATTCATCACCTGCGGCGCCTGTCTCAGCCACCAGTTATCTGCCTTCTGTCCGGCAAGACGGGTACAGTGAATCCTGGACTGCTGCCCGGCGCCGATACCGATCGCCTGCCCCTCCTTCACATAGCATACGGAATTGGACTGGGTATACTTGAGCGTGATCATGGAAATGGCCAGATCCATCTTCGCCTGATCCGTCAGTTCCTTATTCTCTGTCACAACATTTGCAAAGAACTCATCGTCTATCTTCAGCTCATTCCTTCCCTGCTCGAAGGTAATGCCGAATACATCCTTATGCTCCAGAGGCTCCGGCACATAATCCGGATCGATCTGGATCACATTATAATTGCCGTTCTTCTTGCCCCTCAGGATCTCAAGAGCCTCCGGCTCATATCCGGGCGCGATCACTCCGTCTGAGACCTCTCTCTTGATAAGCTTCGCCGTATCTGCGTCGCAGACGTCCGACAGAGAGATGAAATCTCCGAAAGAAGACATACGGTCTGCGCCTCTCGCCCTTGCATAGGCGCTGGCAAGGGGTGACAGCTCTCCCAGATCGTCCACCCAGTAGATCTTCGCAAGGGTCTCGCTAAGCGGAAGTCCCACCGCCGCTCCTGCCGGCGATACATGCTTGAAGGATGTGGCCGCCGCAAGTCCGGTCGCTCTCTTTAATTCTTTCACAAGCTGCCATCCGTTGAACGCATCCAGGAAATTGATGTAGCCCGGCTTCCCGTTCAATACCTGGATCGGAAGCTCGCCGCCATCTGCCATGTAGATCTTAGACGGCTTCTGATTGGGGTTACAGCCATACTTTAATTCCAATTCTTTCATAATGTCTATACCTCCTGATTCTTATTCATGATTCTTATTCACGATTCTTGTCTCATAGGCGCCTGACGCAATATCAATATACCTTACAAACAGAGACACCTTATTATCCTCATTCAGGCTGTTCCACAGAAGCGTGGTGAACGCCTCCATATCGTCCGGGATACCGATAAGCTTCGGCTCGCCTTCAAAGCTTGGCAGCGGATCCCCGTCGCACTTATAGGTATGGATAAAATGTCCCTCTCCGGCCGCCGGATTCTCGTATGCGAAGGTGTAGCGGTTACAGCTGTCCGGGCTTCCGTTGTTGCTCTTCAAGATGGACATGGCATAGTTGTAAGTCCCGTTCTCAATATGCATGATCCCGGATATCCTTGGCGTGTAATTCGGCCCGTCCGGCTCAAACTCACGGCTTCTTAAGGACTGCTCGAAGGTCATCTGCCGGTCCATCCCCTCATAGATGGTATCCGTCTGATCCCCGTTGGTCACTATGGTCTTATTCCCCAGCACTCGTACCGGCGCGTAGATGACCAGACTTGGGTCGGTAAGCTTCGCCGGATCGAATGCCTGCGTGTGGATCCCCTCTCCTTCCTCCACAAAGATACGGTTACGGCTGTTCACGCTTCTCCCCATGATAAAATACGCGGTTACAGCCTTGCTTCCGTCTGCACTTTTTCCAATGATAATGCCACGTCCCGGGTAAGAGTTCCCCATTAATTCTTTCTCGATTGATAACATTTCCATATAAAATCTCCTTCTTTGTACTGGAACCGTAATATACACATGACCATACTGCAGTTCCTCATGTTTGACCTGTGTCCCTTTCTCCTGTCTGCAAAAATGCTACTTTTTGCCTTCCACATCATTATATATAAAATACTCTCATTTTTCCAGTAGTATTTACTATTGAAGACAAGTTTTGGGAGTGATACAATATGGATAATAAAAATCACAGGGGGACATGCACTATGCGTAGACGAACACTACTGATACCTTGTCTGCTTGCACTGGTCTTTCTTACCGGCTGCAACAAGGATACCGCAGAGAAATATGTAGGAGAACAGATCACCTCCATGAAGGAGAAAGGATGCGTAAGCTTCACGAAGCTTCTGGACGAAGGGATTGCGGAGAGTAACGAGCAGTTCGTGCTTCAGTTTCCAGAAGAACTAAGGGAGCCGTATCTGGTTTTTATGAAAGACTCCTTTCAGCACATTACTTTTGAGGTCGCAAAGGCACGGAAGATGAACGACGGAACCTACTCTGTCCAGGTTACATATACCCCGCTCAATATCAAGAATACACTAGAGACTGCGAACGCCGAATGGATGGAGACGCTTGAGACCACGGAGCTTGCCGGCGCCGTCTCTTCCATCCTTGAAGCGGATGCTTCCGCGATTGAGGCGTCGCCTTCTTATGATACGGAGATTATCTCCACACTGGAAGTCACCAAAGACGGTGAAAAGTATGCGCTTGGGCAGGAGAGCCTTGACAAGTTCATCGCCCAGGCGATCCCCGGATACATGGAACCCTATAACACGGTCTGTGATGTCCTGGACAGCTATGATTTCATCAATGCATATCTGAACGCTTCTTTTAAAGGGGACGTGGCCCGCTTCGCCGTGCATACGAACCGCACCGAAGAAGAGGCTATGGCATGGTATGAGGCCGATGTATTTACCCCGCCTTCCGACCTCTCTGAGGCGTACATACCAAGGTATCAGGAGGCGCTTAAGAGCATTATGAAGCAGTGCCAGTATACGGTGGGCGTCCCTAAGAAGGAAGCCGGGATCTACAGCTATACGGTCGATATCACTACGACGCCGAACACAAGCTTCCTGGAGGCGTACCATGAGTTCGAGAACGGGACTTATTATACGATCGAGGAGGTCTCGGCCGGTCTTGTACAGGCTATGGAGAAATATGCGGCGGCTCCTACATACGGCGAGCCTACGACGGTCACTGTACCCATCAATGTCTCTACCCTGCTGGATGCAAGTATGACGGACTCGGAATTATCCAATCTGGCGACTACGATACTTGTGATGCCGTAAAATATGTCTGAAAACAGCCCTAAGGAGCGCCGCATAGCGGAGGTTCCTCAGGGCTGTTCTTATCTCTTTCAGATACGCATTGAAAACTACCATAATCAGAAAATTGTTTAGAATATCGTCTTCTTCCATTGATATTTCCCCATATCCACCCGGTCGTCTGTGAATTCGACTCCTTCCGCCTTCAACAACTCTGTCTGACGGTTGCATCTCCCGCTTCCGAATGCACAGGACATCCTGCCGTCCTTCGTTACGACGCGGTGACAGGGCAAATCGCTGTTACAGGGGACTGCATGAAGGGCGTAGCCTACGACCCTGGCCCAGCGGCGGTTGCCTGCAAGCGCTGCGATCTGACCGTAGGACGCCACCTTGCCTTCCGGAATCTGCCGGATCACATCATAAATCTTCTGGAATGAATTCTTCTCCTTTTCTTCCACCATAATTCCTCCATGCCTTAATCTTATCTAATCTGCCGGCAATCTCTCGTTCTTCCCCCTGAACGGTCGGTCGGTAATACTCCCTGCCGCTTAAGGATTCCGGCATACACTGCATATGCGTCAGCTTCTCTTCTGTATCATGCGCGTATTCGTATCCCCTGCCGTAATTCAGCTCCTTCATGAGCTTCGTGGGGGCATTGCGAAGCTTAAGCGGAACCGGCTCTGCCCTGAGATTCTTCACATCCTGCTTGCACATCTCACACGCCGCATAGAGTGCATTGGACTTTGGCGCCATGGAAAGATATGTGACCGCATGAGTCAGGTGTACGTCACACTCCGGCATCCCCAGGAAATGGCACGCCTGGTAGGCCGCCACGGCTACTTGCAGCGCGTGGCTGTCCGCCATCCCTACGTCCTCACTGGCGAAACGGATCAGTCTTCTTGCGATATACAGGGGATTCTCCCCGCCTTCCAGCATTCGGAGCATCCAGTAGATGGCCGCATCGGGATCGCTGTTGCGCATGGACTTGTGGAGGGCGGAAATCAGATTATAATGCTCTTCTCCGTTCTTGTCGTAGAGCAGCGACTTCCTGCTGATGCACTGCGTAAGTCCTTCATCCGTCACAAGGATTCCTTCGGCGCTGATCTCCCCGTTCGTCACCGCCATCTCCAGCGTATTGAGAGCCGTCCTGGCATCTCCGTTAGCAAATGCGGCGATTGCCGTCACCTGCTGCTTCGTAATCCGGACATTCTGAGGGCCAAGGCCTTTGGGACTCTTAAGCGCATGCATAAGAACCTTCACAAGGTCTTCTTCCTCCAACGCCTTTAATACGAACACCCGGCATCTGGACAAAAGCGCCGCGTTAACCTCGAAGGAGGGATTCTCTGTCGTCGCTCCGATCAGGGTAATGCTTCCCTTCTCTACATAGGGCAGGAAAGCATCCTGCTGCGCCTTGTTAAACCTGTGGATCTCATCTACAAAAAGAACGGTACGAATCCCCATCCTCCGGCTGTTCTCTGCCTGGTTCATCACTTCCTTGATCTCTTTGATCCCGCTGGTGACCGCACTGAAATTGATAAAATCCGCTTTCGTCCTTCCGGCTATAATACTCGCCAGCGTCGTCTTGCCAACTCCGGGCGGACCCCAGAATATCATGGAGGAGATCTGATCACGCTCAATCAACTGGCGCAGCATCTTCCCTTCCCCCAGCAGATGCTCCTGACCTGCGAACTCTAAAAGCGTCTCCGGGCGCAGACGGCTCGCCAGGGGCGCTGTCTGCGGCCTTTCGTCAAATAATGTCATCTGTTCCATCTGTATCTCTCCCGACTCCTTGTTTCTCCTACTGTTTCACCTAACCGCGTGTACTAGTACCAAGCAGCTTCTCAATCTCTTCTGCCTGCCTTCTCAGACACATACCGTTTTTCTCTTCAATCATATCCAGATACCCCTCCGTAATACTGTCCGCGCCGTTGTATCCTCCCGCTATGGCGCCTGTGATACAGGCTATGGCACAGGTCTCGTCGCCTATATTGACCGCGTCATAGATACTCTCCATAGTATCTCCCTGATTCGCAATAAGAATACCCAGAGCCGCCGGCACCGTCTCCGCAACAGCCGGTCCGCTGCCAATCCTCTCCCCAAGCTCCGAAACAATATCTCTGCTGCTTCCGCTATGCATGGCAATCTGCACAGCCATCTCGATACGCTTCGTGACTGAGGGACCCGGATAAGTCCAGATGTCCTCCCTTGCGCGTGCCAGCGTCTCTCCCCTGACACTTCCATAATGAGCCGCCTTCACAATCTCGTAGACCGAAGTCCCTTCCTTCAACGCCTCACTGACAGCCGCCGCCACTGCACAGGCCCCTGAGATACTGTATGGGTCGTCATGGGACGACATGGTAATCTCTACGGTATCCGCAATCGCCCGCTCCACATCCCCGCCGCTTAAGAGTCCTTCCGGATATGCCTTGCTTGCGGCTCCGTTCGAGGACAATGCATAATAATGTCCCTTGTACAGTTTATTGCCAAGATGGCCAATGTAAGACCACAGATCCATCTTATCATTCTGGTTCAGCCGGTTCACCACATTTCTTGTAGTCATCCCCGCAAAAGGCTCGAAATATTCGGTCCTTCCCCATTCCATCAGAGCTTCCTCCCCTGTCTTCCTCGAAGCCTTTCCACCTGTCTTAAGCAAATGCTCCGTCAGAATATAAGGAATGCTGAATGCATCTGTTACCTGACCCGCCTTCCTGCCTCTTGCCGGCACATCCACGGGAGGCGTCATAAATTCCTCAACCCGCCCTCCAAACAGCTTACGTATCTGACCGGCGGACTTCGTCTCCGTCGCCGCCCCCATGGCGTCGCCTGTCGCTGCTCCAAGGATGCATCCTAATATCTTCTGGTTCATCTATCTTCCCTCCTTTCCTGCGAAAAGCCTCTCCGCAGCAATTCTGGCCAGATCCTTCGCAAGTCCCGTGATATCCAGATGATTCACCTCTTCCAGGATCGGCAGGAAATGCCCGGGGAACTTATCCGCTCCTCCCAGCGCTCCCGCTATCGCGCCTGCCATCGTGGCAATGGTATCTGTATCGTATCCCACATTCACCGCACCGATGATACTGCCCATGGCCTCCCCCTGATTGGCCGCAAAAAGACCAAATGCACAGGGAATTGCTTCTGACACATGAAGCCCTGCCCCGATACGGTGCCCTAGTTCAACCATCTTCTCCCTGGCCGTCCCCGGACCAAGGCCGATGTCTATCGCCATCTCCATCCGCTTGACCACAGACGGACCCGCCACATCTCTTGCCGTCTCCCTGCCGATCCGCTCCCCTTCCCTGGCGCCGTAGAGTCCTGCCTGAAGGATATTATATACGTCCGCATCCGGCATCACCGCCCGGCTTACCGCCGCAGCCACTGCACAGCCCCCGGAGATTGCAAGGTAATTGTCATGGGTAACCCTGGTCACTGTCACCGCGTCGCGGATAGCCCCGTCCACATCCCCTGCATTCAGCAGGCCGATCGGAGATATCTTCATGGCCGCCCCGTTTGTGGCCTGCCTTGATACCAGCTGCACTCCTTTTGGTTCTTCAATCTCTTCCCCCTTGTATCTTCGGATTGCCAGTCTTGTAGTCGGTCCTGCGAAACGATCGAAGAATTCGCTGTGCTTTGACCATTCGATCATGGCTTCTTGTACCACCTTCTCTGTCACCGCACCATCATGATCCGCAATATGCCTTGCCACAAAATAAGCCGAACTAAAATCATCCGTCAGCTGTCCCGGAATATTCCCTGCCCCGAAGGTATCCGCGGGCGGCGTCTCAAAATCTGTCACCTCATGCCCGAAATACTCCAGAATCTGTTCCGTCGTCCTCGCCTCAGTCGCGGCTCCCATGGCGTCTCCTGCCCCCGCTCCAATCAGTCCTCCCAATATCCTGTCATACAACATTTCTTTGTCCTCCGCATTTTCTTTATTGCCCTGTCTGTGTCAGGAAGGGCATCTTAAAACTTCCGTCCTTGAACAACACCCCAACCACATAGGAAGAAATAAATTCCGCCACCGCAGCCTGCACATACCAGGCATTCCCGAAACGGGGCGATGGCGGAATCAATCGTCTGACCTCATTATATCACTTTTTCTACAAAACTTACACTCTTTCTTTTTAGAAAGAAAAGCCCAGTACTCCATCCGGCCAGAAATTGAACGAATAAGCTGTCTGGTTCGTGCCGGCGCTAGGCGAAAGCTGTACTAGTGCCAGTCTGACATCTGCTCTACGTTCGATGCATCAACGAGAGCCATCGGCGTGCTGTCGCCGACCTCGGACACATCCTGCCCCTCTAATGCCTTCAGCATAATGATGACGCCTTCTCTTCCCATCAGGTACGGCGACATCGCAACCGTTGCATCGTAGGTGCCTTCCTCGATCGCTGCTTTAGCTTCTTCTGTAAAGTCAACGCCTACAACGATCACCTTATCCTTCACTTCTTTATCCTCTAATGCCCGAACCACGCCAAGAGCCATATCATCATTGCCGCAGGCAATCCCAACCACATCCGGATTGGCTTCGAGAATCGCCGTTGCAGCGTCATATGCCTTCTGTGCGTCGAAATCGCACTGCTCTACCGCTACAACATCCATTCCACCATCTTCAAAAGTATCCTTCGCGCCGTCCCGGCGTGCATCGGCCTGGGTTCCGCCCTCATTGCCGGCAATAACAGCTACTTTTCCCTTGCCCGCTTTATCAATAATATACTGCGCTCCCATAACGCCCTGATTATAGAAATCCACTGTAATCTTCGCGTCAATCTTTCCATTGGCCTCTTTTAACGCCTCTTCATTCACCTGGTTGCCGGTTGTAATGATCTTGACTTCATTCTGATTGGCCGTAACAATTCCTGAGATCAGGCAGTCCTCAGTCAGCGGAGATACCGCAATCGCCTCGTAATCCTTGACCAGCATGTTATTCAGGATATCCAGCTGCCCTACCGTATCCGTATCGGAATCCGTAGCCTGTACATCGATGGACACACCGTATTCCTTCGCCGCA
This sequence comes from uncultured Dorea sp., assembly GCA_947063855.1. Classification (GTDB taxonomy): domain Bacteria; phylum Bacillota; class Clostridia; order Lachnospirales; family Lachnospiraceae; genus Sporofaciens. The sequence goes on along the minus strand of CAMSTW010000013.1, from coordinate 24,556 downwards.
TCCTCATACCCCTCCTGCATCGTTACCCAGAAAGAATTAGACAGCGTACTCTCGATTGCCGCCAGCTTCTTGCCTGTATCCTTCTTGGGCAGAGGCGCCAGATCTTCATCCACCTGTGCCAGCGCCTTCGTAAATACAGTATCTGCGGTTCCCGCATCTTCTGCCTCATCCGCCTCATCTGTAGCTTCCTCACTGCCGGCTGTGTCTTCCTTCGCCGTATCTTCCTTGCTCTCCTCGTTCGAAGATGAGCTGCATCCTGCCGCCATTACCGCAGCCATCGCCATGCACAGTAATACGCTGACAATCTTTTTCTTCATAATAAATCTCCTCCTTATGGTATGTGATTATATTTTAAAGACCCTTACATTGAGAATCTCTAAACTCCAGGATCGTCTTTACATCCGCCCGGCTTCTTGGCCCCGCCTGCATACATTTTACCGCCGCGGATGCATTGGCAAACGCAAGGACCTCCCCCTTGTCCATCCGCTCTGCAAAGCAGGCGTACAGAAGACCGCCGATGAAACAGTCCCCCGCCCCGGTGGTATCTACCGGATCTATCTTATAAGCCGGCGCCGTATACTCGGCGCCGTCATACCATACCGCGCCTTCATCTCCCGCGGTACAGATGACCCCATCCGGTATCTGGTACTTCTCCCAGACAAGCTTCATGGCCCTGCGGTAATCCCTCTCTCCTGTCAGCTCGTAGTACCCGTCTCTTCCGCTGACAAATATACTGCACAGTCCCATCATCCTGTCAATCTCACCGCGGGATGTCCCGCGCATCTCCATGAAAGAAGGAACACACTGCATATTGTAGACCACAGGCTTCCCCTGTTCCCTTGCTCTTCCTGCAAGCCAGAGGGCAGCCTTTGGCGAGAACATATCATTATAGAAAATATCCATCCCGTCCATAATATTCTCCGGAAGTTCCTCCGGAACAAGCGTGCATACACTGTCGCCCGCATTTGCAAAAATGCAGTGCCTTCCGCCCGGTGCAGTCAGGATATAGGTATGCAGAGTCGTACCATCCTTCTTCACGACCACATAGCGCCCATCCACGCCGTCTGCCTCCAGTGTCCGCATAAATTCATCCCCTATACTGTCATCCCCAATCTTTCCTGTCTGGAAAACCTCGAACCCCAGATGCGCGGCCGATACCGATACATTCGAAGCGCTTCCGCCCGGAAGCATCTCTTCATGCCGAATCAGCGCAAATCCGTCGTCCTTGGGAAGGTCGTGGCTGTCAATGACAATATCCATGGCGATCGCGCCCAGTGACAATAGCTTCATACTCTTTTACACCTCGCTTCTTTTTCTTTGACGGCTCTCGGATATGAGAACCGAAACCAACAATATCAAACCTGTCAGAATCCCCTGGTAATGGGAAGAAATCGACAGAAGTGTCAGTCCGTTCTTTAATATATTCAATATAAAACAGGCAATCACTGTACCTGTCACACTTCCCTTGCCGCCCTGCATGCCCGTGCCGCCAAGAATCGTAGCCGCAATCGCATCCATCTCATAGCCCTGACCCGCCAGCGGCTCCGCCGAATTCAGCCTTGCCGTCACGATCAGGCCTGCAATCCCTGCACACAATCCGCAAAGGGAAAAGATTATCACCTTATACTTCTTTACATCCACGCCGGAACGGTTCAATGCAACCTCATTCGAACCGATGAACAGGCAGTAATTTCCAAACCGGGTCTTATGCAGCAGCATTGCCCCAAGAGCCGCGATCACAAGCGATATGATAATCGGCATATTCACAGGTCCTACTTTCCCGCTGCCAATAAATGCAAATACCCTGCCAAAGCCAAACACGGAACTCGAATTCGTAAGTATGAGTATAATCCCCCGCAGAATCGTCATCGTACTCAACGTCACAATAAAGGAATTGACCCTCCCATATGCAACGATCAGCCCGTTGACCATCCCTATGGCAAGAGAAATCAGAAGCCCTGTCACGACAGCCGCGGGCGCAGGCATCCCGTTCTGAATCAACAATCCCATACTCATGCCGGAAAAACCGATGACCGCGCCCACGGACAGATCGATCTGACCTGCGGAAATAACCAGCGTCATACCAACAGAAAGCACAAGATATATGGCCGACTGATTCAGTATATTCCGGCAGTTCTTCCAGGTCAGAAAATACGGGGACGCTGCCGTCAGTATCCCTGCCACCAGTATCAGAACACCCAGTAAAATCAATGTATATGAATAATCCGGTAATCTCTTCTTCTCCACATCTATCCTCCGCTAATCCGTAGTAACCGCTCCCGTGATCATCGCCACCACCTCATCCATCTCCGTCGCCTCTGTCCGAAGCTCCCTGATTACCCTTCCCTGACGCATCACGCAGATTCTGTCCGATATGTGAAACACGTGGGGCAGATTATGACTGATGATGATCACGGTAAGTCCTTCGCCTGCAAGCTTCTTAATCAGCCTTAATACCGCATTGGATTCATTCAGTCCCATGGCGGCCGTCGGCTCGTCAAATATCAACAGCCTTCCGCCGTTATGTACCAGTCTGGCCACGGCCACTCCCTGCCTCTGTCCGCCGCTTAGATCTCCGACCGGAACGGTCACATCCGGAATCTGGATGTCCAGATCATCAAGAAGCCTTCGCGCTTCTTCATTCATCTTCTTTTTCTTCAGAAATCCGCACTTTGTCAGTTCGCTTCCCAGAAACAGGTTCGATGTGACGTCCATGGTATTCCCAAGAGCCAGATCCTGATAAACCGTGGAGACGCCCTCTTCGATGGCTTTCCTTGACGTAAGGCCGCAATACTCCCTGCCGTCTATGCATATCACGCCGCTATCCGGCTTAAGGACTCCGGATAAGATCTTGATCAGTGTCGATTTGCCGGCTCCGTTATCCCCGACAATCGCCAGGACCTCGCCTTCATACGCATTCATGGAGACGCCCTTAAGCGCCTCCACATGGCCGAAGCTTTTATATATGTCTTTTGTTTCCAGAAAAGGTCTCTTTTCTTCATTCATGTTATTTCCCCATCCATATCCCATAATCTGCTGCATTGGAATCCATTCACCGGCTGCTGTTTTACCAGAAGGAATGGCATCCCCGCAGGCAGCGTTTCCTCAAAAAAAGGCGCTGCAAGGGCAGAATCTCACGCCCCGCAAAACGCCGATGTAAGACAATCCATTTATACTTCATAATAGCACCAGGCTTTCATGAAGTAAAATAGATTGTTTATATATATTTATAGATATATCCTATAAATATTTTATCATATTCTCTTTTTGTTCCTATCCGCATTCTGTACGCCGTATGATCTCATCCTGCGTCTCTCTCCGAAGCGTTGTAAAATACGCGCTGAATCCCGACACACGTACAATCAGGTCTTTGTAGTCTTCCGGGTTCTTCTGCGCCGCAACAAGCGTCTCCCTGGATACAACACTGATTTGCGCTTCCATCCCCCCGTGATGGAAATATGTCTGAAGCAGATACCTCAAGGCCTCTCCTGCGGTCTCCTGCTCTAAGAACGCAGGAGTGAACTTGATATCCAACACCATTCCATTGGCCGCGGCACTCATCTCTGTATGTATTACAGACTTCACAAGCGCCGTTGGCCCTTTCTGATCCATTCCCTGTACTGCTCCCATGGAATTTGACAATGATACTCCGCTTTTTCTCCCATCTGCAGTTGCTCCGGTATAGCTTCCCATGATCGCGTGATCCTCCACAGAATAGAGTCCCAGCCGATACCGCCCGCCGTGCCGGGTTGTATACTCCGATATCTTCTGCTTCACACATGCAACAATCCCGGCCGCCGCCGCATCCGGCTCCTCCAGATCATTTCCATATTTGGGACAATACTTTACCGCCCTTTGCCGAAGTTCTTCTGCTCCTTTAAAATCTCTCTCAAGGATCCCGGCATATTCCTTAAGCGTCAGACGCTTCTCCTCAAATACCAGACGTTTCACAGCCATAAGGGAATCCGCCGCAGTCGCGGCTCCGCACAGATTTACGCCGACACTGTTATATATTGCGCCGCCCTCCGAGACGTCCTTCCTTCGATGTATGCAGTCCTCCGTCAGAACAGACAGATATGGCAGCGGATATCTCTTCTCATATAATGCCTCACATCTTCGAATACAGCGGATACCTGCGTCCGTAAAATGACCGACTTCTTCCAGATACCATCGCCAGAAGGTTTCATAGCTGTCGATATCCTCGAGGCTTTTACGGCTTTTTAAGGTAAATACTTTACCTGTCTTTACATCCCTTCCGCCGTGGAGCATCAGGTTCATAATCTTGGGAAGATTCAGCCGCATCATCTCCGTGAGCGCATTCTCCTTTCCCTGAATGGCAGGTTCTACACATCCAAGAAGACTATAGTTATGGCATTCCTCCTTCCTGGTCCCGCAGCCTTCCATCGCTTTCATATAACATCCGTCGTAAGCCAGCGCAGGGAATCCCATTCCTTCCCGGATCAGGGACAACACCCGCTCCCAGGCTTCCTCTGGCATATCATCCGTCCACCGGTATGTAAGCGACGGCTGGTCAAGCTTCAGTTCCTTTGACGCATCAATACAGAAACAGGTCAGTGGATTGACCGAACATCTTCCCTGTGCATCGCATCCCCCGACCGTCAGGTTCTGATATGCCTTCTTAAGAGAGCTGCATTTTATAAAAAATGCCTGTATATATTCTTCTGCCTGCCCGTCATCCAGAATTCCGGCCTCCACATCCCTGCAATAATACGGATAGAGATAATCATCCAGGCGTCCGACAGATACCGCGGAAGGTACATTTTCACAGTACATCATCTCATGCGCAAGCCATACGAGCTGAATCGCCTGGGCGAATGTGGCCGGAGGCTTACGCTTAATCCACGCCAGCATATCCCTGATCCCAAGCATCCTTTCAGTCTCTTCTTCATCTGCCGCCGTCCCGGCCAGCCTGCCGGCCAGTTCTTCATAACGCTCTGCATACGCCATACAAGCCTCAAGTACAATCTGAAACGCCAAAAGCGTATCCTTCTCTTCCCCGGATGAAGTGTTCGCCAGTTCTTCTGCCACCTCCCTGTACAGACCTTCGAATCCCTTCTCAAGAAGCATGGGATATCCTGCCAGCACATGACCGGAATGCCAGTGCTTATAGAGCCAGCCTTCTGTCCCGTCAAGAAATTCCAGGAACTCCCGACCGGTCTTAGACTCCGGGCTTATGGAAAAGATCTCAAAGTATTCTTCCGTCTCTCTTCGCGTATCCATATGGAAGGAAGCCCGGCCGGCCGGGTCGAAATCTTCACCTACTTCCATGGGGAAATTCACATTATAGGTGTACTGGTAGAGAAAACCGGCAAGTACATCTTCCTTCTGGATCAGTATAGACTTCTCCTTAAGCGTCCGGGCAAATCCATGTGCAAACTGTACTTTCACAGAGTCCCTGGGGTGTTCCTTTACAGCCTGCCGGTAAGCCCTGTCTCTGACGGGGATTTCTTCTTTCTTTACATAATTTTCCCGGTTCATCTTCAAGATTCTTATCCGTTCTGTCACCATCTGTCCTTCCCTTCTTTTGTCACTTGTACCGAATGAGTCCGTCGCAGCACAGGAAACTCTAAGATGACCTTCCTATAAGCAAGTCTTCTGCTGTCATGCTTTCGTTATCTTTCCTCTACTTCCACAACCGTCATGATCTCCGTCACGCTCCCGCCCGGGAGTTCATTGGTCCCGATCGTCATCCTTGCCGCAAGGCCCTCTTCGCCGTACAACTCCCGAAGCAGCCAAGATGCACCATCCGCCACTTTTGTATAGCTTCCGAACTCATCCGCACAGCGGACATAAGCAATCATCTGTACAAACTGTCTGACCCTGTCAAGGTCTCCCAGTTCCGCCTTCAAAACCGACAGAATATTAAGGGCCGCAAGTCTTGCCCCCTCCTGGCCCTCTTCGATGGTCAGATCCTTCCCCACGACTCCGCTTACCTTCACCTCACCGTTCACATGCGCCGTCTGGCCTGCAAGGTACAGCAGATTACCGACTCTCCTTGCAAGAACATAGACGCCTGCCGGGGCTGCCGCCTTTGGCAGGTTGTAACCCATCTCCTGTAATTTCTTCTCTACTCTCATCCTTCTTCCTCACTTTCTTATATTTAACCTCCGCATCCTGTGGCGTCTACATCTCAATCACCTTCGTCGCCACATTTTCCCGGAAGGCCGTATCATGCTCCACGAATATGATCGTCGGCTGATATCTCAAAAGCAGCTTCTCAATCTGGACTCTTGATAATACATCGATATAATTCAGGGGTTCATCCCACACATACAGATGCGCCTGCTCGCACAGACTCTTCGCCAGCAGTACCTTCTTCTTCTGACCCGCGCTAAAAAGGCTTACATCCCGCTCAAACTGCTCCCGCTCAAGGTCCAGTTTGCGAAGCAGCGTCTTGAACAGACTCTCCTCCAGGCCATACTCCTGCGCCAGTTCCTTCAGATTCCCCTTAAGGTACGAGGTATCCTGGGAAATGTATGAGAGCTTAAGCCCTGAACCCACATGGATCTTTCCCTCGTATGCAAGTCCTTCTCCAAGCAATAGCTTCAGGATACTGGATTTGCCGCATCCATTTCTTCCGGACAGACAGACCCTCTCCCCCTGCCGGACATCGAAGCTTATCTGCGGACACGCCGCCTTCTCACCATAGTAGATTGTCACATCCCTAAATTCCACCAGTTGATCTGTATGATAGGCAAGGGGGCAGATCTTCAGTTCATCCATGGTGTCTATATTCTTAAGGAGCCCGGATTTCTCCTCAATCGCCTGCTGCTGACGGTTCTCCAGCACCTTGGCGCGTTTCATCATCTTCGCGGCCTTGTGCCCGATCGCTCCTCTGTCCGGCCGAAGCCCCGCCACCCGCTGGCCCTTCTTCGTCTTCTCCACCCGGTCCGACCAGCAGGAGGACTGTCTAGCCGCCTGCTTTAAGCGCTTCACTTCTGATTCCAGCTTCTGGTTCTGCGCCTCCTCCATCCGGTCCTGTGCTTCCTTGTTGGCGTACCAGGAGCTGAAATTCCCCTTCTGCACCTCGATATTCCTCTTATTGATCGAGAGGATATGATCCACACAGGAATCAAGGAAATTCCGGTCGTGGGAGACCAGTATGAACCCCTTCTTCTTATTCAGATACTGCGCGATCTGCCGCCTTGCTTCCACGTCCAGATGATTCGTTGGTTCGTCGATCAGGAGAAATCTCTCTTCTCCCAGAAACAACACCGCAAGCAGAACCTTCTCCTGCTCTCCATAGCTTAATGTGGAGAACGGACGGTACAAAACTTCCGCATCCACCTTCAACAGATTCAGCTCCCGAAACAGCTGCCACTCTTCATACAGCGGATTGATCTCTTCCAGAATCTCAAGGGTCGTCCGGTCTCTGTCCTTTACTTCGTAGGGGAAATATGCGAATGTCACATTCGACGATATCTGTCCCTGATAATGATATTTCCCCAGAAGAAGATTCAGGAACGTAGTCTTGCCGCGTCCGTTGCGCCCCACAAATCCCAGCTTCCAGTCTGTATCAATCCTGAATGATACATTCTGGAATACTTCCTCGAAGCTTCCTTCATACGAAAAACTCAAATTTACAACATCTATCATTGCCATATATGCGCACCTCCTGTAAACCCGTACCCTGTCATATCCTCTGCTATTTATCATGCGCCGGACGATATCCGTCTCTCCCATTCAAGAGAGCGCGCCCCACAACGGATTCCCGCAAACTGTGTCCCCACCGGCAGGAAATTCTGCCGTCTCAATCTTCCTCAGATAAATGAACATCTCATATAGGTACGAAAAAAGCTGCAAGAAAGTCTCCTTACAGCCTCATGAAATACGCACAATGACCCGCTCTGGCACAGGCACTGCTTCTCTGACTATTTCTTAAAATGATAGGATGTCCGACTTTCCTGCTATGCGGCACAACAAAAAGACGGAATGCGTATCCGTGCCTGCTGCTGTGCGGTTACAATTGTAATTAGCAAGAAGTCTTCCTCATCCTCTCATCTCCAATCTGTTATATTCTAAGGAACTGCCGCGAACTGCTCATACATGATCGGGGCATCGGGGCGCTATTCCCTTTCCTTAAAATAGGATAACACAGGGCTGTGTAAAAGGCAAGATTAATATTTCCGAAGTGTATCGTTTGAATCGTCCGTCGTCTTGTCAATCCTGCGGATCACCACATAATACCCGTTATCACCGTTCGTCTTCACCAGCACCCGGTCGCCTTCTTTGTGGCCTCTGATTGCCTTCCCAAGGGGGGATTCGATGCTGATAAGTCCCTGCAGCGAATTGCCTCGCACACTTGTGACAAGGCGGTAGACCTCCGTCTCGTCGTCTTCCTCGAAATAGACCTCCACCGTGTTGTTGATCCCCACCTCGTCAGCCGCAGAAGAATCCGATACGATCCTCGCATGCTTCAGCATCTTCTCCAGATAGCGGATCCGGCTCTCGTTGCGGTTCTTGTCCTGCTTCGCCGCCTTGTACTCGAAATTCTCACTTAAGTCTCCCTGCGCCCTTGCTTCCTTGACCGCTTCTAATTCCTTCTTGCGGACTACCAGCTTGCGGTATTCGATCTCTTCCTTTATCTTCTCTACATCGCTTCTGGTCAGTTGTTCTCCCATAATCTGTTCACTCCCATCTCAAATCTGCAAGTCTTTCTATATTCTACTGCGCATTGCGGATTTCGTCCAGTAGAATATCGGGATTCTCAGATATGCATTGCAAATGCCGCCAGCAGATCTCGAAGCGGCTTGAAAAGTTGTGGATTGGTACTCTTAAGAAACTGTTCAATCTGCAGCCTCGTAGTCACTCCCCGCTCGTACAGCAGACAATGCTCTCCCTTCACAGTCTCTCCGATCGCTGTCTTTCCCGCAGCAGACACCCCCACGGCAATCTCCTTTCCAAACGCCGTCACGCCCGCGCTGTAAATACCTATCGCAGTCGCGCCAAATGCAAACACGCCGACGGCAAGCGCTCCCCATGCGGCTAATCCAACGGCGAACGATCCTATTGCCAACAGTCCAGCGGCAAGCGCACCGAAACTAAACACCCCCAGGGACATCGCGCCAAGGCTGACCACACCGATTGCTACATTTCCTATCGCTATGATTCCTCTGGCAATTCCTTCCCTGCCGAACCGCCTGGAAAAGCAGATGGACACAAGCGGTATGCCTGCAATCTTCGTCTTGCTTACATATCGGTATCCCTTGATATATCTGGTAAGCTCATCCACCTTCTCCTCAAGCTGTGAATTCGGCTTTTCATTTATATTACTTATATTACTGTAGATTCCGTTCCGATCACCGTCTTCATCCGGCAAGGCTCCTTTGGGCTGGAAGCCTCCGTTCTCCTCATCCAGATAATCCTTCAGAAGATAATCCAGACTTACCTTGAAAATCTCTGAAAGCGCAACTAACTTTGATATCTCGGGAACGCTGCTCCCCGCCTCCCATTTGCTCACCGACTGTCTGGTAATACCCAGCCTGTCGGCAAGCTGTTCCTGCGACATGCCTGATTTCTTTCTCTGTACCATAAGCTTCTCTGCCAGATTCATTGATCTACCTACCTTTCTTACTTCTGCCATATCCTTTATCGTTCAGATATCAGCTGCCAGCTCTTTGATATCTTACGAAAACTATAATCCGTAAATGGAGAAAAAGCAAGAAAACAGCGTTTGGAAATTTGTCAACCAGCAGTTGCACTCTCGATTTTTCAAGGCTTTTCACATATCCGGATTAATGCGCACATCACTCACATGTAACACCAGTAATTCCTCTCCGGAAGCTTTTCACATATCTGGATCAAAAGTACACATCAGTCTTGTATATGCTGCCTATTCTCTCTTATCACGCGGCAAGGGCTGCCAAAAGCTATGACATCTCCGGGAATATCCCTGGTAACAACGCTCCCTGCGCCAATCACGACATTGTCTCCGATCGTCACGCCCGGCATAATAATCGCGCCTCCGCCAATCCATACCTGATTCCCGATCACTACAGGCGCCGTCTGCGTCTTACAGAATTCAAAAGATCCGTCCTCCTTAGGTTCCCCGAATCTGTCGGCGGCATTTGTCGGGTGAAATGCTGTATAGATCTGAACATTGGGAGCGATCAGGGCGTTATCGCCGATGATAATCTTATTGTCATCCAAAAAAGTACAGTTCATGTTTACTTCGCAATTATTTCCAAAATAAATATTATTCCCATAATCCACATAGAACGGCGCCGTAATCCACAGATTCTTCCCATGTCCCCCGAGCAGTTCGTGCAGAATCCGTCCTTTTTCCTCTGCATCTGCGGAATCCGTCTGATTATAGTCTCTTATCAGATCCTTTGCTTTATGCCACTGCTCCAGTAGTTTTGCGTCGCCGCAGTCATAGAGCTGTCCTGCCAGCATCTTTTCTCTTTCGGTCATATTGTTCTTCCTCCATATACTCTCTGATACCATTATTCTATCACAAGTGCATATACAATTCTATTGGGATATAAGATTAACTTAAAATTCCCTTAATCCGGTTGTGCCATATCGGGAAATATTCTATACTTACATATGTAGGCGGTTCTTCCCTCCTCACAGCAGGCGCAGGAATGAATCCCTCTTCTAATCTACATGTCACTTATATTTTCTGGAGAATATGGTTATGTTTATGAAATATGAAGGAATACTCAAAAAGTTTAAGAAATATATTCGATATGGATGTATAGCCGCCGTGACTGGCATTGCGGTTCTGTTCGGCACGGACAGATATGTCCGGATGACGGCTGACGACGCCATTTTATTAGAAGATGAACTCATACAGACAGATACGAAGCCTGACACCATCCTTGTATTGGGCGCACAGGTGAAGCCCGACGGACAGCCCAGCCTGATGCTAAAGGAACGGCTTGATACCGGCATACGCTTATATAAGGAGGGCGTGTCGGACCGGATCATCATGAGCGGGGATCATGGCAGTGAAGATTATGACGAGGTAAATGTTATGAAATCCTACGCAATCAGACAAGGCGTGCCTTCTGAATGTATTTTCATGGATCATGCAGGCTTCTCCACCTATGACAGTATGTACCGGGCGAAGGAGATCTTCCAGGCAGAGAAACTGGTGGTGGTGACCCAGCAGTATCACCTGTACCGGGCCGTCTATGACGCGATGGCGTTCGATATCGACGTGCAGGGCGTCGCGTGTGATACTGCGGTTTATAAGGGAGACCTGTACCGAAAGTCCAGGGAGGTACTGGCCCGGTGTAAGGATGTTGGGTATACGCTGGTGAAGCCGAAGCCGGCTTATCTTGGGGAGACGATTTCACTTAGCGGGAGCGGGGATGTGACGAATGATAAGGATCTGTCATAATCAGTTCATCAGCCTGACTTTCGCCTTCTTCCCAAAGAATGCTATTCCATAGACAATCTGTTGTTCATACCCTTCCGGCATGACCCTGGCGTAACCATTGGTTACAATCTGCCTGATTGCCGCCTCACAATCTCTCTCAAGATCATCTTCGGTTCTCGACCGCTTGAACTCCAACAGAAGAGCTCTTCGATTCACTCTGTCTTTGACACGGAGATCCAAACGTCCCAGGCCGGCCTCATCATTTGAATCAATCACATATCCCTGAGAGCTAAAGAGTCCGTTCAATATTCCATGATAATACTCTTCCCCGTAGTCGAAATAGCTGATGGAATTCCAAAGAATATCCGTCAGACATCCTGACGCCGCCCCCTCATCTTTATTCCACATTGCTGCGATAAACGCATTCACTCTGGACGCATCTAACGTCCGATGAAAGCGGGCGACTACTGCTTCGCGGAATATCTCAGAGATCTCCGCGTTGGGAATCTTAAGCTTTATCCTGCCCTTTGCATGTACTTTATCGGCCTTCGACACATATCCGGTCATAAGCAGGACGCTCCAAAGACTCTTCTCTGATTCCGCCAGCTGTTCATATGTCAGTTCCTGTGAAACTTCTTCGCTAATCGTCCCTCCATTCAGAAGGATCTCGAACTTATCAGAAACGTCTATCTTCGGATGACTGATGAATTCATCCAGGATTGCATTACCGCTTGTGTTGGCCCAGAAATTCTGCGGCTTCTCCTCTTCATCCTCCATAAGCGCCGACAAATAGCTGACTACATCCCAGGGGCAGTAAACCTCGCTGTTCCCGAATATATAGCCATCATACCAGTCTGCGATGAGATCCGCCTTACCAGAAAGGCCAATAAAAGCCAGCATCTTTACAACTTCATCCTGCGTAAAACCAAAATACTGACTAAATCTGTTGTTCAGCACGCTGTAGCAGGCGAAATTATTTACCCCTGTAAAAATACTTTCCTTAGATATCTGCAGGCAGCCGGTGATTACGGCAAACCTCAGATACTCATTGGTCTTAAGGGATGTGCTCATCATTCCCCTGACGACATCCAGCATCTTCCGGTAAAACTCCTTGTCCTTCGAAGCCTCTGCTTTGGCCAGCGGAACGTCATACTCATCAATCAGCAGAATTACAGGCCTCTCATGCACCGCATACATCATACGCATGAGCGTGACAAGCGACGACTTCATCTCCTCCGGCTTTGCATTCTGGCTTATCAGCCGGTTGAAAATCTCCTTATCTTCGGCCAGTACTTTCTCGCTGCCGCGCAGATAGACATACTTCTTGCAGAGGCTTGCCAGCGTATCCTTAAGCATCCCATAAGCTCCTTCGAAATCCAGGCCCTCCACATCCTTAAAGGAAATGAACAGGACAGGATACTGATTCATCCATTTTGTACAAAATTCCGGGTAGTTCAGGATATCTAGTCCTTGGAAACTTTCCCGGCTGTCTCTGTTGATATCGAAAAAGCTTTCCATCATACTCATAGTGAGTGTCTTGCCGAAACGGCGCGGGCGGGTGAATAACGTCACCTTGTTGCGCGTCTTCTCTACAAGCTCATAGAGCAACTCGGTTTTATCTACGTAATAGCCGTCTTCTTTGATAAGTTCATCAAAGTTCTCATTTCCTACGACAATCATTTTCTCCATGGGATACTCCCCCTTCTTGCGAAATCTTCGCTGGATGAATAAATATACTGCTTTAGCTGTTGAAACTAATGTTCTGTTCCGATATTATATAATAGATTTTAATTCTATTCAATATAGGTAAGCTATTTTAAGCAAACGTAACGAGTAACTTCTCTGCGATTGATCCGGAGATCTATTACAGTTCCTATGTAGATACGTACCTGCAGCGTGATATCCGTGACCTGGCACAGGTTGCGGATGAGATGCAGTTCTACAACTTTATGACGGTTGTCGCGGCACATACATCCAAACCAGTTATATATGAAGAGCTGGCAAATGCGGCCGGTATATCTGCTCCGACAGCTAAAAAGTGGTTATCAATCCTGGTATCCTCCCATATCATCGCACTCATACAACCTTATTATAACAATGCTCTGAAGCGTGTAGTAAAGATGCCGCTTCTTCATTTTCTGGATACAGGCCTGGCAGCCTGGCTTTTAAAATGGGGAACACCAGAAGCATTGGAAAAAGGAGCATTGTCAGGGGCTATCTTCGAAAGTTATGTGTTCTCTGAGATTTACAAGAGTTATCTGAACACCGGCAAAGAACCGCCGGTTTATTATTACAGAGACAAGGATCAGAAGGAGATTGACCTGCTGATCTATCAGAACGGAGTATTATCACCTGTGGAAATTAAAAAGGCGGCATCGCCCGGGAAAAATGCTGTTAAGAATTTTCATGTATTAGACCCAGTCCGCATGGCTAATACAGCCGATGCAGCCAATATGGCCGATAACGCTAAGACAGCCGATAGTGCTAAGACCTTTGGTGGATTGGACGCCTTGAAAGCAGAGATTGGAAACGGAAGTGTCGTCTGCCTGGCGGCGGATTTATTGCCAATTGATGAAAAGAACTGGTATGTGCCGGTCTGGTTGATATGATAATGGAACGGCTATAGAGATATGAAAAGGTGTAAAGTCCCTGACAACTGAATCAAGACTTTACACATCCTCACCACCTTTTTAATAAGTGTGCCGTTTATCTTGGTGTTTTCATTATATCAATTGGTGAATGCGGTGTAAAGTCTTTATTCAATAGCCGCGGAGCAAATCTCTACGAAATATTTACTTCTTCAATAGAACAAGTGTGCTTGCCTGTTTTCTCGTCATAATTAATACCGACAAGCAGAATGTTGCCTGCAAATGGCTTCAAGACAGAATCATATTTCTTATTCTTAATCTGCTCGATGGCGCCGCCTGAGGTCTTGTTCCATTTCAACTCGATTACCAGCGCCGGAAGTTTTGACAGCGAGGCAGGGATAAAAACTACGTCTGCAATCCCCTTGCCCGACGGCATCTCTTCTGCCTTTACATACTGTCCGAATGCGGCAATGTATGCATACTTGATAACAGCTCTTAATGCCTGCTCATTGTTGTAGAACTGCGGCGCATATTGCTCTTCCCTGATTTCCTCCAGAACAGCCGCTACAGCAGTGTTATTACCCGCAATCGTGTCATTCAGAAGCCTCCTTGACCGTCCGATTAATTTTATCCAGTGTTTACTAACCTGATCGTTACCCAGGAAGCTTCTAAACTCACCCCGGACCTCCTCATTCGGCACATAAACGGTTCCCCGTACCGAATCATAAGTCAGATATCCCAAATGGACCAGAAGTGTCAGCACATCATCCTTCGTTTTAAATCTTTCAAAATCATTCTGGAATTGCAATGTATTTACCGCTGATTCATCGCCGCCAATCAATCTGACCACTGTTTCCTGTAATCCATCAAAATCCATGTCTATATACTCTGTCAACGCTTCCGAAGCCGAAGTCCTGCCCCAGAAGGAACGGCACTCTTTCTCTCTGCAGGCATTCATGACGGAATAGGGGTTATAGATCGCATGCGCCCCCAACAATTCATATCCATCATACCACGCTTTCATATCGTCAAAATTCATCTTATTCTTCCTGCAGAGTCTCTTAACCTCTGTCTCAGAAAAGCCTGTGAATTTTGCAAAATCCCCTGGATGCAGCATGGAAAACTCGTAAAAATCAGAAATCGCCGATTGTTTCCCGTCTTTTTTGATTGGCAGAATTCCGGTCATATAAGCTGCCGCCACTGCTTTTGGCGTGAAAGTTCCGTTCTTAAACCATCCTCTGAGCAGATTCAGATACGTCTGCTGCGCCTCCTCATCATCCTTCGCCTCGCGAATCATCGCGTCCCATTCATCTATGATGAAAACGAACCGCTTCCCATCCGGCTTCTCTGCACAGTACAGTAATTCATCATTTACGGTTCTTCGCTTAGGCAGATCAGGGTATATCTGCAGCAGGTCATCATGAACAGCCTCCATAATCATCTTCGGCACTTCAACCAACGGCCTCCGTAATATCCCGGCTTCGGAAATAAAACTGGTTATCTCCAGATAGATTACATTGTATTGGTTCAAGTGCTCCGGATATGACTTTAAACGGGCAATTCTCTTTTTATCGAACAGCCCGTGGGAATCACAGGAACAATCATAGTAGGCTGTCAGCATCTTTGCCGCATAGGATTTTCCAAAGCGGCGGGGCCTGCTGACGCAGGTCAGTTTATTCTTTTTCCCAATCGTCCGGTTGATCAAATCAATCAACATCGACTTATCCACATAATCCGAATCATTGATTTCAGCAAAACCGCTGTTTCCAGGATTCACATAGATACCCATCTGCCGCCTCCTCTCAAAGATTTATATGATAATCGGGAATACAGGAGAAAGCTAACTATACTTCTGCATTCTCCCCGATTGTCCAATCTTCAACTTCCAGATTCTCTACTCGTAAAAACTCTCTGGTGTTATTCGTTACCAGGATCAGTCCCTCAGACCTTGCATGACCGGCAATCAACATGTCCATCGGACCAATCGGCGTCCCCTTCCCTTCAAGTTCCGCCCGTACTTTGCCATATTCTTCTGCCGCGTGATTACTGAACTGCAAGATTGAAATAGGGGAAAGGAACATAGTGATTGCGACACGGTTTCTCTCCTTTGCCTGACTCTTCTCAACTCCATACATCAACTCCGCATACGTAATCGCGGAGATACATATCTCGTCCGGATCATGTTTCAGGAAGTTCTTTACCGCCGTTTCCGGCTTATGCTTGATTATATATATACAGATGTTCGTATCCAACATATATTTCATAGTGGCTCGCGATCCTGCGCCAGAGGCTCTTGCCGCCCATCTGTCATGAAATCATCTGAAAAAAGTTCAAGACTGTTCAGGAACCCGGACCATTGATTTTCCTTGGGTATCAGAATAACAATATCACCTATTTTGTTGACCGCTACTTCATTGCCTGAAAAGCGACATTCCTTTGGTAAACGGACCGCCTGACTCCTTCCATTTTCAAATAGCTTTGCTGTCATCATAATCGTGCACCCCCTTACGTTTTTAGTATATATTCTGGTATATACCGTGTCAAGAGGAATAAATGAATTATCTCATCTGATATTTTTCTCAAACAATAACGGAGATAAATTTGAATGGGAATTGTTCTCGCTGATTTTTCTCGCCGGTATCCCTCCCCAAGTTGTTTTCGATTCTTTTATGGATTTCGTAACTACAGAATTTGCACCAATTGCAACATCATCTGCAATATCAATATCACCAATAATTGAAGCGTTTGCACCTATAAAAACATTATTCCCTATCCGCGCAGCCTTTGCCGAACCGCTCGTTGAGCCAATTGTTACGCCTTGATGAATCCTACAATTTTCCCCGATTTTTGCATCACTGTTAATTACAATAGTTCCTCGGTGCGGCAACGCTAATCCCTTTCCGCAAACACCGACAGGAATTGAATATCCGTTCAAAACAGAAAGCCTGTGAAACCTTAGTTCGTTTAACATAACCGGAAGAATAAACAAGATTTTTTTTATTCCACTGAATGTTTTCCAATACTCAAGTTTCCTCATGCATAATATAAACTTCCATGGTTCGTCGCCAAAAAATCTTGCTCTGCATGTAGTCCTCCAGTTAGCGCGAGCATCGAATTTAACGTAGTTTATATAATCATCTTTCGTTAAAATCATATGTTCTTCTCCTTGTATTATAAACTGCTCTCCAAGTCATCAGAATACGACTTCTAACGGTGTTGCGACTAATAGAGATTTTCCCATCTATCATTAATATACCTGCCCGGATTATTATAATTAATCACCTTGGCATAATTCCCAACCGCTGTCGCGTTATCTGGTATATCCTTAGTTACAACACTCCCTGCTCCAATTGTAACTTTATCGCCTATTACAACATTTTCAACTATACTAACACCCGGACCTATATAAACATCATTTCCAATAGTTGCTGCCTGTCCTTCGTTTGCCCCAATAGTGGTGAATTGCGACAGGTTGCAATTATTTCCTATTTTAGTCGTTGGATTTACAATTATGGGACCTCCGTGTCCTATATACAAACCAAATCCAATTTCTGTAATTCTGGGAATTTGTATTCTTTTTCTACTCCTATTGATTACCCACAAAATATACCCTATATATTTTATTATTCCTTTTCCACGGCATAACCTATATGCACACTGCCATCTAAACGTACTGTTTTTTAAATATGCCCTGACGATTGTACCTATATCATATTTTCCATAATACCTTAAGCAATCACTTTGAATATATGCAAAAACTGCCCTGCCTGTTATAATCGTATTCTCCATTAAATTCTCCTATCAAAGTATAAAATAATTGCAGACTTTACAGCACAATCCCTTATATTTCACCTGTCTTTATGAATTTACCTTTAAGCATTCTACCTAAATTCACTGCTATCTCGTTTTTTAAAATAAAAGATATAACAATATATGAAGCAACACCAATCGCAACAGAACTTGCTAATCTCAGTGCAGAACCATTTACAATATGTTTACACAGCATAACCATTGCTCCCATAAAAATTGAACTAATTATAATCGAAGCAAAATAACCTGATGATATCGTAAACTTAACATATTTTTTAACCACAAGAGTTTGATATGCAGTAACACAAAATTCCGTCACCACCGATGCCACAGCGACACCATTGTGCCCATATCTAAATACAAGTACTATATTTAAGATAACATTAATAACCGCACCTATAATTGTAGAATACAGCATCTCTTTTTCACGCCCAATTGTAACCAGAACTTGATAACCAAAAAAATTACTAACAGCTACACTAATAATGGAAATAGCCAAAATTCTTGTCGTTAAAACCGATTCTCTAAAAGACTCTCCTGCAAACAAAGGGACGATTTCGTTTGCTGTAAGTACAACCCCTAAAAATGCAGGTAAGGCTATAAATATAATCACCTTTATTCCATAATTAATGAGCTTATGGAATTCATCAAAATTTTTACTTGCATAATAATAACTCAACCGCGGCAAAAATATGGCTGATATAGATGCAACCATCGTTCTTACAATACTGATGCACTTTTGAGAAATTGTATAATACCCTACGACTTTGTCCTCACAAATAAATGTTAACATTGTTGTATCAACTAAGGTATAAATTTCTATTGCAATAACTGTTGCCAACAATACAAAAACCGGTTTTAAATGTTGTGAAATATGTAATTTTTTTGCAGTAAACCGGACATATCTTCTGGCATGTATAATATTAAAAAAATGATTGGCACAGGTCGCTAAAGTCAAAATCAATGCGTAAATTATTACATCGTCAGAACTTTTTACAAACAAAAATAGTGCTATTAGAGAACCTGTTTTCACAGCTATACTTCGCCACATGATATAGGCATAATCTTCCAGTCCCTGATAAAACCAATCAACATTTATACCGTTAGCAATTATTACCATTCCAACCACAGCAGACAGCTTCCATCTGGATTGAAAATATGGCATAGACGCAATCATAAGATAGTATACCGTCACACATATTATAGTCGAAACACCATTTATACAAAATAATTCACTAAATCTATGATTTAGCTTTTCAGAGTTCTCTCTATTGGCTGCAATAATTTTTATACCATATGTGGGAATACCTAATGCTGCCAATATAGCAAAATAATTTACTATATTCTGGGCAGATGATACTCTTCCGACTCCTTCTGCCAGTAAAATTCGTGACGCATATGCCGTTGATATCAGTGAAAAGACCAAATTCGTGCATTTATATATAATATTATAAAATGCATTTTGAGTTAATGATTTCATGTTCTTTATTCAGTATATTTCTTTACTTTAATCCTCTCTTGATATTTTCCAGCGATTTATAAAATTCTACATAATTTTTTGCG
The DNA here is from genome assembly GCA_947063855.1 of uncultured Dorea sp. Classification (GTDB taxonomy): domain Bacteria; phylum Bacillota; class Clostridia; order Lachnospirales; family Lachnospiraceae; genus Sporofaciens. The sequence goes on along the minus strand of CAMSTW010000013.1, from coordinate 5,248 downwards.
AAAATATCTGTTGTAAAATTCCTGTTATATAACTGCATATTATTTTTCTTCATCTTCTGCCGCTCATATTCAGACATACCATAATTACATTCCAGTACTTCCAGCGCTTCCTTCTCGTCATTAAAAAAAGATATTCCTACATCCTTAAATTTTTTAAAATACCCATTTCCCCCTGTATCCGAAATCAACAAGTATGTTCCTGTTGAAAGAACCTCTAATGTCACTAAGTCAAAATAAGTTTCCCTATTTGGCAATAGAAAGACATCACTCGCATTTACATAAGAATGCGCCTCATCTGTCCAGCCAATTTCTATCCAACGAGGATGCCGCAGCCCCGTCAATGGCTGTTCCTTTCCGCATACAACAAAGTAGGCATTCTCATGCTTTTCCAAAAACTGTTTTCCAATTTGCTTTAACCTGTCATATCCTTTGATTTTATTATGACGCCCTACATAACTGACAACAAACGCATCCTGTGGTATACCCAATTTCTTCCTTACATCTACTTCATCGGTTTTCACTTGCGCCGGAGCCGTTCCGGTAATCAAATATCGATATCTTTCTTTTCTTTGTGCTCTGATTTTTTCATATTCGCCCCATTGATGACAATAAGCCTCGTCTGCTCCTTCACACGGGAATAAAATAATATCCGCTTTTTTAAAAGCATACCTGTCCATTTCTATCAATGACTTATATTCTTTTCCAAACAACCATAATTCCAGCTTGCTTGCTTCTTCTATCAATTCATTTGACAATGGCTGCGGAGAATGAGATGTAAGAATCACAATTCCTTTATAATTCTTCAGTTTATCCCTGCATTGATAAAAATCTCTCGTCGAATGAAAATGGATGGCATCAAACTCATCTAAATTCACTGATGGCTCTATGTATGAATTCATGATACGCATCAGTCTTCTATGATGGTAATAAATACGAAACAGTGAAGCAATCTTTTTTGCCAAAAAGTTATTTGTGTTTCTTCCATAACTCACTAAGGCACTTGGTTTATAGATATCTTTATTATGTAAAAAAATTATTTCAACATCTATAGCATCCACCCTTTTCAGACCATTTTTTAATCCATACAAATAACCCTTTGGTCCTCCTACCGGAGCAAATTCAAGTTCATTGCCATAAACCAAAACTTTCATCCAAACAGGCCTCCTACAATAATTTATTCCTATTTCCTTTGACAAATTTTATATTGCATTTTTGTAAGAAAATTGCTAACAATACGAATTCTATATATATCATGATATACGAAATATCAAACATTAAAAATTGTATAAAACACGTTATAATTAAAATATTATATGGGTAACCATAATTTTTAGATGCCTGTATCATTTTCCAGCAAAAAAAGACCATTGTCACAGTTCCCAAAACAATTCCCATATTTGATATGAGCTCTGCATATATTGTCGGCGTCATATAAGCAGTGGTAATCTCTACCGGAGTGTTTCTAAATATTGCAGAAATATAATGTGTATATGTATAAAATTTGCCTATAGTTCTTCTAACCAGATAATCCAACGGAACAATCGCAAATGGCCATACCATAATAGACTGCATGGGATAATCTAATATCTTCTGCCGTTCTGGATGTAAAAGTGAAAATATTGCCATTCGAACACGATCATCCCGAAGAAAGTCCACACGGATTACCTCATATATTATATCTAACTCTACAACCGTCATCCCTCTTGACGTTGTATTAACATATACCGTAAATATTATAGAAAAAGCAACTATCACTGTCGCAGCAATTATTATCAGATAAAATTTTCTCTTTTGCTTTTTCTTCGATACCTGCTTTTTGTTCGGACGCATTAAAAAAATCAAAAAAATCATGATAGCCGCAAAAAAGAGAATTGCCCTCTTTCCTTGCAAACAAAGATTTATATACAAAAGTAGTACATAGCATACTGTATAAGGCAACTTTTGCACTTTTTTTATATTATCAAAAATAAGTAATAAACCTGAAGCAACTGCACTATATGTAAACATTTCAACATATGCATAGCCATTTAACTCCAATGTATTCCATATTGTGCGCATGCCTTCCCTTGCCTGAAGAACAAAAAAGAGCTGGATCGGATATCTATTTAGCAGTGCTAGCACAGGCCCTATGAGCAGATTTACAACAAACAATATCTTTAAAATCTGTGAAAATTCTATATCCTGCGATTCTCGGATTGTCGAAACACTTTGTTTTTTCCCCTTCTTAAAATATAGCAAAAAAATTTGCAGCAACAAAATCAACACATCATAAATTGCTCTCGTTTGCAAATCCATTTGTCCCGGTGCAAATTCTCTGTGCGCATCTATATATCGTGGAGGCATTACAAAACAATCGAGTACCAGTGGAAACACAAAAAACACAAAAAAAATGCAATAGACGATGTACCGTGTATCCTTCAATATTTTTTTTACATTAAATGAAAATAGCAGGATAGAAATTATTGCCGCAATATAATCAAAGATTGGAATTTTCATATGTTATCCCTTTACCATTTTTTCATCTCTTATGCAAACCTCATTATATTTCATCATATAAACGCCTTCTTCATAAGCTCCTATGCACTTCTTATTCGCTTTACCCTCAAGATTTTCAATAATCATCTTTATATGGTTTACACCGCACTCATATGCATGTGGATAACCCCCACCGAAGCGCGGATTAACTTCTGATATGTAATATTTGCCTTCTCTATCAAAAATATCTATATCTATTTGCCCCTTATATCCAGCTTCTATTACAAACTGTTCAATCATTGTAAATAGCTTATCATCCTTAAAGGAAACGGACTTATCTGTCTCGCCCGCGCGCATCTTAATTTTCTTCTTGGTAAAAATGGACGTAACTTCACCGCTTATCATATCAACATAGACATCCGCGCCAATCTCCTGACCATCCAGGAACTCTTGAATCATCAAGTCATCCTCATGCCTTAAAAGTAACTCTACAGTATCCATATCATTAGCTTTATTAATGGCAATAGAAGCGCTTCCACACACCGGCTTTACAAATACCGGGAAATTAACCGTACCTTTCTTCACGTCTTCTGTAAAAAGGTCTTTATCTACATAACTTTTCGCAGTGTTATAATTATGAGAAATTAACCATTCAAACATTTTCATTTTATTCAAACTCATTTCACATTGTGAATACGGCGAACCGATAATCCTGACGCCAATGCTTTCAAAATCCTCCCTATGTGCCGCTAATAAACTTAACTCTGGATCTATAAGACTCAACACGCCCGTTATCTGGTTTTTTCTACAAATATCATAAATCACGTCTATATAGCCTTTATCTGACATTCTGGGAACAATATAATACCTGTCTGCGTCGTATAACGCCGGAGCAAGCTTACTGCAATCAGTGGCAGCCACAATTCCTCTGCCCTTCAATCCTCTTCGAAAGTATTGAACAATCTTATTTCTTGTTCCACAGCTTAGTATTAAAACATTTGTCATTTTTCACTCATCCCTACTTACAAAACTTATCATACACCCACAATAAACATTTGAACCGCAAATACTCACTTCTTTTCGTGATTGAAGTCATTATAAATTTTCAAAATATTCTCTGTCATTTTTACATCGCTGCATTCATTCAAAATAAATTCGTATGCTCTGCTTACCATGTCAGATGTTTCCAATTCACCTTCATATATTTTTTTAATATTTGCAGCCAGCTGTTCCGCATCATTGAATTCCATGGGCAGGCAAAATGATTCCACATCATTATATCCTCCTGTCTTAGTGCGAATTACGGGGACTTTCATGGCAAATCCCTCTAAGACACTGACCGGAAACCCCTCGACGTTGCTAGGCAGTACCATTACATCTGAAATACTTAAAATATCTACTGGACGAACTTGTCCGGTTAAAAATACATAATCAGTAAGTTTCTTTTCCTGTATCATACGAATTAAGGTATTCTGATATTCTGCGTCTCCTGTTCCAGTAATTAAACAAATGAGATTTGTGATTTCATCCCTGTTAATAAGAATGTCCATCGCCCTTATTAAACACTCGTGATTTTTTACAGGCGATAACCGACTTAATTGTGTCACTACATACTTATTTTGTGTCTTGAACAGTCGTCTATTTTTTTGAATTTCATCTTCTGTGATATTTGTATAATCCGTAACCGGAATCCCATTATAGACAACAGAGATTTTGGATTCATCCACTCCAAACTCTTTCATTAACATATTCCTGCAATCTGAAGATACGGCAATTATTCTATCACCGAAATATGTAAAATTTTTCAACAATTTAGTATTTTTAATTTTTGCCAAATGACTTGTCCACACATAAGGAATATTGGTATTACAATATTTTCTTAAACATTCACAATAAAATGCACAGATACGCCAGTGACAATGTACAACTTCAATTTTCTCTTTTTGGATGATTTTTTTCAGAGTTTTTATGTTTCTTATAATATGATACGGATTCTTTGTCTGAAATCTTATCAAATACACCTTTATATTTTCTTTCTCAAAAGTTTCCTTTTCCACCAGATTATCTGAAGCCACAACAACATGATGACCTAGATTATTTAAATTCTTTGCCAATGTCAGAATATGATCTTCAACGCCGCCTCTATGCAGGCTTTTTGATAATTGTAATATGTTCATAAATAATTTCACCGTCGGCTAAAACATTCTCAAAACATCAACCCTGTTAATCAAAGGCTCCCCCTTGATAAAATGAGTAAGATTTACAATCACATCATCAAGATGAGGATAGGCATTTTCTACAAACCCGGCACGATGCGGAGACAATACAACCTGGTCGAGATCTTCAAATTTATTGTGTGTAGAAGGCCAGCTCTGTGAATCACCGCGCCTTGGTGCATTCCACCACACGTCACTTGCAAATCCGGCCAGACGGCCATTTACCAATGCCTCATACACGGCATCCTCATCCACAACAGAAGCTCTCGAAATATTAATCAGATACGAGCCGTCCTTCATCTGTGATATAAATTTGCTGCCAATCAGACCTCTTGTGGAATCTGTTAACGGCAACGTATTAATCACAATCGCGGCTTTCGCCACAGCCTCCATCATATTGAAAGAGTTATATCCGATTTCCCCGTTAAGATATGTTTTTTCACGCTCTGTGACCGCTAAAATATGTGCTCCGAAAGCGGATAACAGCTTCCCAATACGTCCGCCGATCTTACCATATCCAAGAATACAAACCGTCTGTCCGGAAATCATACCCGAAG
>CAMSTW010000012.1 GCA_947063855.1 uncultured Dorea sp. | reverse complement strand
ATGCTGCGGAGCATTATATACAATCATTCTAAACACTGCGTCTATTTCACGTCTGCATGTTCATCCGCCTGATAATCAAAAAAGTCAAAATCAGCCGTGTGTTTATGCATCATCCTGTCACCGCAGGTAATCCCAACAAATGTTCCCGTAAACTCTCCATACTCTGAATATTCATCAGAAAGTCTGCTGATATCAAATACCGGCCCGATATCCGCATAGTCCTCTCCATCCACAGACCATGAAAATTGTACATCCCTGCCACGGATACTTGCACGCAGATAAATATCCTTTCCATCCTCCACGAATGTCCGTGTGCTGCTCGTATCATGATATTCACGTTTTACGCCGTTCTGTAGTTCCAGAATGCTGATTGCACCATGATCCAGAGTTTCACTGTAATACTTGTACAGATAAAGGAAATTCATATTATCATAGTACAGGATAAGCCCTGCCGTGTGCTGGTAACTTAACGGCGTAAAATCCATCTTGGTCGTTACAGTTGCCTGTACGCTTGTTAATTTGCGCGCAAGAATACTGACTTTATTCTGAGAACATCCTGATTCCTGCCCTCTAAGTCTTGCCCAGCCCGGCCTGGATGTCAGATCCACAAACGATTCCGGATCGATTCTCGGCGCATAATACCCAATATTCAGCCTTGCCGTGTCAAAATCATCATATGCTGGTAATGGCTCTACCGGATATTCAGGGAGCGCACTCGGCTTCACAAATTCTTCTGCAAGATTGCTTTCACTTTCTGTACGCAGCCATCCATCCTCAGTCCATCTCATCCTTTGAATCGAAGTTTCCCTTCCCAATGTACAACGCAGCTCCGGCGTAAAAGGACGCGAAGTATGGAAGACCATCCAGGTTTCTCCATTCGGCAGATCCACATAGCTGGCATGGCCTGCTTTCTGCAGCTTCACATCTGGATTGTAATAACGGGGCTTCAGATGATCCCAGTCCGCACGTTCATTTACCTCGACAGGATTAGAAGTAAGGATAGGATTGCATGGATCAGGCTCATAAGGCCCCCAAATATTTTTTGACCGTCCCACCGTTACACTATGGTAATATCCTGTACCGCCTTCTGCGCACATAATATAATAATACTCCCCATGCTTCGTCAAATGCGGTGCCTCTATACAGCCCCTGTCAGTACCGCCGCGCCAAAAACGTTTCGGCATTCCGATCATCTGTTTTGTCTTTGGATCATATTCCATAATACTGATCGGGCCAGGCTTCTCATATTCAATCCGCGTTTCCCATTCCAACGCAACAACATATTTTTTCCCATCGTCATCATGGAACATGGACGCATCAAACCCTGTAGAATGCAGATAGACAGGTTCGCTCCACGGCCCTTTTGGATCCTTTGCCGTAATCAGGAAATTATCCACGTCAAAATATCTCGCATTCATGGAGTTCATCACACCATATACCAGATAAAATAAATCATCCGCCTCGCAGTATGTCAGGCATGGAGCCCATATCCCCTTTGCGGACGGAAGCTTTTTCAAGTCCGGTTCATCCGCATTTGTCAGGCCATGGGAATAAAGCTCCCAGTTTTTCATATCCCTGGAATGGTAAATCGGAATCCCCGGAAACCATTCAAAGGATGATACAGCAACATAAAAATCATCATTTTTCCTACAGATACAGGGATCCGGGTTAAATCCAGGAAAAATCGGGTTTTGAATCATATTATCCATGCTTATCTCCTTTACATTTCATTTTACATGACGAAACATCTTTATTCAACAACCTTATTCTTTTCCGCACGGGCATGGAGATCTGCGATAATGCCCTCAAATTCTTTATCCAGATGATAAAAGCGAAGGATCACAAAGCACGCCACAAATACCGCAATCGGAATCCATACAAAGCAGAGCCGGATAGAAAACAGTGCCGAAGCCGACTGTACTGCCGCCTCACCCTTATATCCTCCTGCTTCAATGATAAGTCCCAACAAAGCAGAGCCTACGCCGTTCCCAATCTTATATCCAAAACTGCATGCACTATTGACAAGCCCCTCTGTCCTGCATCCATTTTTCCACTCGCCATAATCTATCGTATCGGACACCATCGCCCACATGGTCGCACCGCCACATGCATTTCCTATGCCACGGATTAGGCTTGATATAACGATAACCGGCATAGCGCTCCCCCCAATTTCCAAGATGAGCATTCCGGCCAGCGCCAGAACCAGGCCAATAGAAAATACATTACGCTTTCCATAACGCTTAACCAGTTTTGCGATAAAGAACATCGCCACAATCTGGATTGCATTATATATGCCGTTGATAGTAGAAACTAAATTCTTGTCTCCCAGTATGTCCTTTGCATAATAAACAGTCGTGCCTCCATTTATCGCATAATACAGGAAGAAAAGCGCTAATACACAAGTCATCATAATCCAGTATTTATTATGGAATAATGCCGAAACCCCTTGCTTAAAGGACACTGTTTTCACCTTGCCATCTTCATCTGCCACAGCTTTTACCCGTTCCTTAGTTCCAATGAAAGTCAGCAGGAAAGCCACTATCGATAAAATGCCAAGCACACAGAATGTCTTTGTCCATGCCGATGCATTGTCTCCAAAAAACTCAACCAAAGGAAGCGTTACCAAATTGATAGTAAGAGTTCCTGCTGTCGCAAGAAGATTACGGAATATACTAAGTACTGACCTCTCATAAGGATCCTGCGTCATCAATGCATTCAGAGAGGAATATGGTACATTGATCGCCGTATATACAACTGTAGATACCAGGTTGTATGTAATAAAAACATACACAAGCTTTGACATTTCAGGCCATGAAGTGGGCACAGAAAACAACAACACACCAGCTAATGCAAACGGCACACAAATCCTAAGCATCCATACCCTGGCTTTTCCATGACGGGATTTTGTCCTATCCACAATCATTCCCATAATAATGTCGCTAAATCCATCAAACACGCGGGATATCAGCATAATTGTACCAACTGCTGCCGCATTTACTCCGGCATAATCTGTGTAATAAAACAGGAGGAAAGCTGACATAGCAGTATAAATAATATTGCATCCAAAATCTCCGCACCCGTAACAAAACCTTTCAAATACCTTTTTTGCTGTTAATTTCTCCTTTGATTCCATAAGTCCATATTTCTCCTTTCATGTTTTATTCTCTGCGCATTGAATTGTTTTGATTTTCATGCTTATTATATTGTATTTCCGAGAAAAATGGTAGGTATAATACTATTCAATAGATAGGTCGATATTCTCTTTTCATTTCCAACTAACTATGATATATTAAAATATAAGCCAAAATCATACCACACTGATGATGCATTGAGCTATTCATTTTATAAAAGGAGATGCCATAAATGAATAAAGATTTCTATGAACCAATTTATGAGATTGTCCCAACATCCGAAAACACTGGTGTCCGTTTCTACACTTCCTATGATACAGGAAGCTATGTGCCGAAGCATTGGCATGATGCAGTTGAGGTCATATATATACAGGAAGGCGCCTTAACTGTCATTTCAGACAATTCTACTTACGAGTTATGTGCAGATGAATGTATTTTAATCAATTCCGCCATAGTGCATTCTACCAAATGCACAGTCTCCAATAAGGCGATTGTCTTCCAGATCCCTTCCGATTTTTTCAGGCAGTATATCCCTGACTTCGACTATATCCTGTTCTCATTGGAAATCCAAAAAGGGAATCCTGTACAGCAGACAAAACTTACCGTTTTTAAAGAAACCCTTGTACAAATGCAGATTGCAAATAATATCCGTCCTAAAGGCTATGCCCTTCGTTTTAACAGCCTTTTGTTTGAAATCATGTACCAGCTTTATCACAGTTTCAGTTTTCAGGTACACCAGCCCCATATAAAAAATAAAGTAAAAGATATGGAGCGCCTGGATATCATCCTGAAATACACTCTTCAAAACTATAAGCGCCACATACCTTTAGAGGAAATCGCCAGTATGGTCTACCTCCAAACAGGATATTTTTGCCGTTTTTTTAAGAAGAATATGGGGGTTACCTTCCTTGAATATCAAAATGAACTGCGGCTTTCCTATATTTACCGGGATATCATTGACACAGTTGATCCAATAAAAGAAATTATAGAACGCCATGGATTCACCAATTACAAATTATTCCGCCGGATGTTCTATGAACACTTTAATGCGACCCCTATCCAAGTCCGCAATCAGAAAACACATATGCCTGTCACTTTAAACATAACAGAATAGGCAGTGCGCAAAAACCGAGAAAGCCATACCAGAAGCTGAGTCGGAAATCGAGGAGAACACCGAACAGAAGGCGAAAGAAGCTGAGTAACCCGGAAACATAGAAATCCACTACAATGTAACCGGATCGCACAGAAGGAAATCAGAGACCACAATAAGGGGGGAGGTATCTGCATGGTTCCGATATGCATGAAAACTCCGACCTATGGTTTTGCGGTAAGTAATTAAATCATTGACAAGAACGGAACCCTTACTATGAGAACAACAAAGTATTGGTGGAAGTGCTTGCAGGGCAGTGCCTCACCGCAGCATTAAGAAAGCAATACCGGCTCCACTTTGGCAGGGCTTTTTGCTGCCCGGATATTGGCAGAAAAGATATATATAAGCATTTTGAGGCTTGTTTTTTCGCCCATAACATGTAAGCTGTCACTCACAGAATTAAAACATAATTTTAGGAGGACTTGCCAATGCTCAATATATCCGAAATCGTAAAGAAAACCGAGGAAATGTTTGACCTATTCAATCAACATTTTTACAGCAATGAATTGACCCGCCCGGCCATCACCGTATCCCCGGACGGCGGGCGCGGCGCATATGGCTGGTGCAGCATCCATGAAATCTGGAACGTGGAGAACAAACTTTACCGGGAGATTAACCTTTGCGCCGAGTACCTTGACCGCCCCATTACGGGGATAGCCGCCACGCTTCTCCATGAAATGACTCATTTATACAATCTGCAGCATGATATCCAGGACGTAAGCAACAATGGCTATTACCACAATATGAAATTCAAAGCCACCGCCGAAGCCCACGGCCTGCATATTGGGAAACATCCTAAATACGGCTGGACGGTTACGACCCTGGCTCCGGAAGCCGAAGCATGGATTATATCCGCCCTGGGGGATACCGGCATCCATGCCAGCCGCCTGCAGGCAGCCGGAAGCTCCAAAGGCGGGCGCAAGAAATCCATCAACAGAAGCATCAAATATATCTGCCCCTGCTGCGGCACCATAATACGGGCAACCCGCGAGGTCAATGTAACCTGCGCAGACTGCCGGAAACCTTTTGAAAAGGCATGATACCCCGCCAGAACCGGCCAGCCAATATCCCCACGGCTGGCCGTTTTTATCTTTTTTGCTTTTTAGAATAAAGTAAATTTCTTTGAAAAAAGGCTTGCTTTCACACCAAAAATGCGTAAGCTGTCACTCACAAGGGGTGTGCATCTGCCAGTACAATACACTTCTCCTTATTCAAAGGTTACTTATTCTATGGAAATTTTAGAAGGCGGTGCCAAACATAGAAAAAGATGGATTCCAAGAAAGCCCGCAGAATAAGGCATTTTCAAGACTCGCAGAAAAATAGCCCTCCGAAACGGAAGGCTTATTTTGTATTAAAGTTTGTCCCTTTAGACACCCCCCCACCATTTCCAGTACATCCACTGCTCACGGGAGTTCGGCACTTGAATAAATGAAAAATAGCTACAGACCGCATAAGGGCATACAAAATCCGACGAGAATTAACTCTTTCGGCAAAGAATAATATCAAGCATTTCCCTTGGAGTCACTATATAATATTCTGTCGGGAAATGCCTGATATTCCCTGTAATCAGATATGCATCTTCCTCCTTACGTTTCTCCATCACAACTTCATAAAAAATTGTATCCTTGGGATCCGGCAGCTCTATATAGGAATATTCCGGATTCATATACTCGCCTTGTTCCTCAAGAGACTGTATCATACCTTCTACAATCTCTTCTGTCAGATGAAACTTGTCACGCATAAGAACATTCCTGTACTCCCGAACAATTTCTTTATTAAGAACAGGAATAATTGTTCCACAAAGTGCAAACTCTATGATACTCCCGGGTACAGACATACTTCTTAACATTGCCGATACAAGAACATTCGTATCAATGACAGCATATATCCTCAAGAGTTCACCTGCTTCCTTGCCTCTGCAATCTCAGCATTAATCTCCTCAAGAGTCATATCTGCAATGCCATTCTCCTTTGCAATTCTACTTGCTGTTCTCATGGCTTCAAGTCCCCGATTCTTCGGAATATCATTTACATTCATAGCAAATGGAATGCCGTTTTCCTGGTTCAATCTGTAAATACACATACGAAGATAAGATGAAAGGTCCATTCCCAGCCGTTCACAAATACTTATTGCTTTTTCTTTTGCGGTATCTTCAGTTCTAAACTGCACTAAACTACTTGCCATAGTAACACCTCCACGTCTTCTTAAGCAGAATATACCATGTTCTGTAATCAAATGCAATCAATTGTTTGAGAACTTTCTTTAATTTTACTTCCAGTGCATTCACTGCTCCACACACCCGACCCTAAGTCTACAGGAACACTCTACCACTCCGCCACATTTCCATCCGGCGTTCTCCACACAGGATTCCTCCACGCTTCCCATTTCTTAGCCATCTCCCGGATCTTCTCTTCATTGACTTCAATCCCAAGCCCCGGCCTTTCCGGGCGCAGAACGTATCCTTCCTGATATTCGAACACACTCCTGTCCACAAGATAATCCAGCAGATCCGACCCTTCATTATAATGAATCCCCAGACTCTGCTCCTGGATAAATGCGTTCTGGGTGCAGAAGTCAAGCTGCAGGCAGCTGGCAAGTGCAACCGGCCCTAACGGGCAGTGCGGCGCCACCGCTATATCATAAGCCTCCGCCATCGCGGCAATCCGGCGGACCTCCGAGATCCCGCCCGCATGGCTTAAGTCCGGCTGGATAATATCCACTCCCCCGCCCGTGATCATGGATTTGAACCCCCAGCGGGTGAAGTTCCTCTCACCTGTCGCAATCGGGATACTCGTACAACTCTTCAATTCCCGGAACGCCTCTTCATTCTCACACAGTACAGGCTCCTCCACGAACATGGGATGAAACTGCTCCAACTCCTTCATCAGAACCTTTGCCATCCCCTTATGTACGCGCCCATGAAAATCCAGCGCGATATCCATCTTGTATCCCAGCTTATCCCGGATACTCCCCACACGCTCCAGCACATCCTCCACTACCTTGAAATTATCGATCCAGGCAATCTCCGGCGTCGCGTTCATCTTCACCGCCGAATACCCCTGCTCATATTTCTCCATCGCCGCCTGCGCCACGTCCGCAGGCCGGTCGCCGCCAATCCAGCAGTATACCCGCATCCTGTCCTTCACCGGGCCTCCAAAGAAATCATACACCGGCATCTGATGCGCTTTTCCCTTGATATCCCACAGCGCCTGGTCAATCCCGGACATCGCACTGCTAAGAACCGGGCCTCCGCGATAGAAGGCCCCGCGGTAAAGCGTCTGGAAAATATCCTCCACATTCTCCGCGGACTTCCCGATGATATAATCTGCCATCTCATGAACCGCAGTCTCCACCGTATCCGCCTTCCCTTCAATGACAGGCTCTCCCCACCCGGCAAGCCCGCTCTCTGTCGTAATCTTCAGGAAACACCACCTTGGCTGTACCTTGAACGTTTCTATTTTCCATATTTTCATAAATATACTGCTCCTTTTCTATGATTCGCATTCATTCCGACCGGCTGCCGCTATATCTGATTTCTATAACTTCCCACCTGTACGGTTGAAAATCCATTTTCAGGGCACAGGAAGTTTTAAGATGCCCTCTTCCTATAAGCTTCCATTCTTTATTACATGCAAGAACCCGCTTAACGCAAAGCTCCGCTCCTGTTCTGCCTCAATCCCGGCCACAGGCACAGTAAGCCCCGCGCTTTTTATCAGCGTTCCGAATATCTCGTGATATACCCTGTCCCCCGCAATCACCGCCACATCCAGTTCCCCGGCGCCCGGCCGCTCCTTTAGCGCAGTGACGATCCCCGCATTCACGACTCCTTCCAGATAAGAGTCTCTGACAATCCGGCTCTCCCTTGTAAAAAGATCCAATGTCCTCGTAATATAAAGAGCACGGTTCACTCCCTTCTCCACAGTCATGCGGTATCCCTTTGCTATGGCTTCCGGACATAACTGCTGCGGCCGCAAAGATACAGACGCTTTTAATATGGTATCCCCTGCCATGGCCTTATACATCTCACCGCCCATGCAGGAAGTGATACCGGTAATCCTACAGTCTTCGGCATACAGAATATGCGTATGTGATCCCGGCATAATCACCGCCGTCCTTTTTCCAAGGAACAAATCCTCCCGCTCCTCCATGATACCGAACAACTCAATCTCTTCTCCGCGCACATTATGAAAATCTTCTACATTATCCAGATTCCCCTTCTCTTTGGGACAATCCACAATCCCTGTCAGAAACCCCACTTCCCTGCCGAAGCAAGGCGTCTCATACATATGAATCTTGTCCGCATATTGCCGGATAGAAAGCGGCACAGGCAGAAAATCCACCTCACAGATCCCGTTCTTCGACGTCGCCATCCCCGACATAAAGATTCCGTCAATATCCCGGTCCGTCAGCCCATCCTCCCCCGTCATTTCGTCGTAAGCCTCCTTCAGACATTTTTCCAACTTCCGGGAATCTGAACCTGTAACATTATCTACCGTTCCCACTTCCTTCACCTTCACGGACACAACCTTACCATCTTCCACCAGGCAGAGCCTGGAATTCGTCGTCCCCGAGTCAATATACACATATTTCACCAACACACCTCTTTCTCTACATTTCCGCAAAGAACCTCCGTGGATTCTCTATCAGAAGACGGTCAATCTCCGCCTGTGTAAATCCCCGCTCCAAAAGCAGCGGCAGCACAAACCGATGTATATAACGATGATTATACTGTGCAGCATCCGGATCCGTTCCCCGCACATTGCACCATTCAAAATCACCGATATCCACAAAGCTTACATAATCATGGGATATCATCAGCTGATCCATATACCCCCTGTCGCAAAGCTTCACCAGTGTATCCACCCTGTCCTCCAGCGGATTCTTCGCATCATCCCCAAACCGGTCCAGCCCGATGTAGCATCCGCGGCGCAGAAGCTCCTCCAGATATTCCATATCGTTCGTATCCCCGCAGTGTCCGATCAGGATCTTCCTGGGGTTCAGACCGTATTCTTCAAACACCTCCATCTGCGCAATCCCGCTCCGATTCCCATAATAGGAATGCGTTCCAACCGGCAGCCCGCTTCGTCTCGCCGCATCTGCATGCGCCGAAAGAAGCTTCCGGTTAATCTCAGTGACGCCCGCAGTATCCGTCGCACACTTAATCAGCCCCGGGTGAATGTCCGTCCCCTGGATCCCCTCTTCGATATCCAGCATCAGATATTTCAGAATACTGCCGGTGCTTCTCCCATACAGCCACTGGTTCTCCGTATGGAAAAATCCTGTCGACGCAATCACCTGCATGCCGGTCCGGTCCGCGACCTCCTTCATCGCATGGATATCTCTTCCCAGACAGACCGGCGTCTGCTCTACCAGTGTACAGACGCCAAGTTCCTTCGTCCGCCTTACATCCTCCGCCGCATAATCTATGAACTCGTCATAGCAGAACCATTGCGGAAATGACTGCCGCATAGACCAGTTCGCCTGCAGGATATGCTCATGCATCAGAGTCACGCCCAGCTGCTCCACCGGAATCAGGCCGTTTACCGTATGAATTAGTTTTCCCATAATCCTTCCTTTCTTATGCTTCATCTGCAAACTCATGGTCACACTGCCTGCTCTGTCCTTCGGATCAACTCCTCCTGGGCCTTCTTCCCCATCTCCACAAAGAACGCGCTGTACCCGGTCACCCGCACACAGAGGGTCTTATATTTCTCCGGCTCCTTCTGGGCCCTCTTAAGCGTCTCTGCGTCGACCACATTGACCTGCAGCTGCATACCCCCATTCTCCATATAGGTCTCAAAGAGCGCGCACATAGCCTCAAGCCCTTCTTCCCCCGCAACCGCCGAAGGATGGATCCTCACGTTCAAAGGCCCTCCGGTGATATACTCGAACGGAATCCTTGCAACGGAATTCAACATGGCCGTCAGTCCGGAAATGTCCGTTCCCTCGGTCGGAGACTGGTTCTCGCTCAGCGGTTCCCTCGCCCTTCTTCCATCCGGCGTAGCGCCCACGTCGTACCCCATCGTCGTAAAATCTCTGTCCGTGGAGTAGGTCGGCCACATCTGATAGAGGTATTCACTTCCGTTAAACGCCTCAACTGCCCGGATAAAGATATCCGTCACAATCTTCGCATAACGGTCCACCTCGTCTATGTCATTGCCGAATTTCGCCAGTTTCCTCTTATATCTCTCTGCCAGGAATTCCTGCCCCTTGTAATCATTACGAAGTATCCCGGCAAGCTCAGGAAGCGTCATCTCCTTTTTACGGAACACAATCTCGTCAATCGCGTACAGAGAATTAATGACCGTCGCGACGCCGCATCCCTGCGTCACAATCTTATGGTACTTGGTTCCTCCTTCCGTCCATGTCACCTTGTTCTCGATCGTCCCTTTGAGAAAACAGTCCTCGATCCGCATCTTGTTCCTCGTACATTTCTGCTCTACGCAGAAATCCATCTCAAATCCTTTCCGGAATTCCCCCATCAGATACGTTACCTGCTTCTCATACTCCTCAAGGAACGCTTCCATTGTATGGATCTCTTCCAAAGGCTTCGTCTTTGTCCCATAATAAGCCCCCGTCATTAATCCCGTCATTCTGTCGTCAATGTTAAACTGGCACTCGGACCTCTCATCTCTATGTGCCGTCCCCCTTGGCTTCAGCGGATAATCCCCCTGGTTGAGCGCAAGCTCCAGCGGTCTTGCCAGATTGATCCATACCTGGCGCAGTCCGCCCTCATACGCCGGGATATTCGGATCGTTACACCCAAAGAATCCATAGTCGTATACCTCCGGCTCTTCCACCTTGAAGTATTTAAGCGCCGGGATCATGGTCTCGTCATTATATAAAACCAGCGTCGTATTATCCCGCATGGCCTTCACACTGTATTTCCAGAAATCCTTTGGTATCCCTTCATGGTAACGGACCACCAGAAACGGATTGCGGAGCCCAAGGTCATGCGCCGCCTCCACCATCAGATAAGACAGTTCATTGACCCCGGTGCTGCCGTCCGCCCTCTTCCCGCCCAGAATCAGATAATTAGGATCATCATAGGCGACCTCAAGGGTATACGCCGTCGTCTGGATCTCCTGGGACATATGATCCGTCTGCACCATGATCTCGTTATTCTTGAAGAAAAATTCCTCCAGGAGCCTCAACGCCTCCTCCCTATCAAGCCTTCCTTCCTCCACATCCCTGCGGTAATACGGATACAGGTACTGGTCCATCCTGCTGTAATTCAGCACGCCGCATCCGCACACCTTCTGAAGAACCAGCGTCAGAAGCCACAGAAGCTGCAGCGCCTGCACAAAAGTCTTCGCCGGACCTTCCTTGATCTGACTTAAGTCAGCCGCAAGCTCTGTTCGCCCCATACGTCCGGCCTCTGCCGCATACCGTCCGATGAAACGCTCAAGCGCCTCGTAACAGAGGATTATGCCGGTAAGAAATGTCTTCTGGTCTTCATTACAGGTCTCATCCAGCCCGCGCTTTGCCTTCCGGCACATCCACGCCAGTCCTTTGTCAAGAATCGTCTCCCAGTCCATCGCCAGATGTCCGAAAGAAGGAAACCAGTAGGGCCTGCATTTCAGCCAGCCTTCCGAATAATAGAACAGGATCTTCTTATGTCTCTCCTTTGTCGGCATATCCCACCATTTCCTGTAGACCGCCGTGATATGTTCTTCCTCTTCTTTCGTTGGAATCCACATCTTCACCGCCCCGGCAATCCTTTCATTTTCCCGGATCACGACAGATATTCCCGACAAGATATGTTCCAGAGTATGTCCGTATTGAATCGCTCCTTCTTCCCCGGCAAACAGTGTCTCCGACTCCAGAAGCCTCTCGATCCGTTCCATGAATGTCTCCCGGTAATCCCGTTCAAACCATTCGTCTATCTGCTCTCTCAGATACCTTTCTGCCATCGTAACCATCTCCTTTTCTCTTACTTCTCTTTCAATATCCTATACAGCTTTTCGATCTGCGCGGCATCCGGCGCGGCAAATTCTTCCATCTGCATTCCAAGTCCTTTTGCCTTGCCAAGCCCCATGTTATGATAGGGAAGCAGCCGAATCTCCTCCACACAGTCATAGCCTTCCAGGAAATCCCGCAGCATCCAGGCGTTCTCTTCGGAGTCATTCACCCCTGCTATAAGAGGCACCCGGATCCGGGTTTTTATACCCTCAGCTAACAGTCTCCTTGCGTTCTCAAGTATCCGGGCGTTCGATCTTCCTGTATACCGCTTATGCAGCTCCCCGTCCATAATCTTCAGGTCCAGAAGTACCAGATCCGTATATGGCCGGACCTGTTCGAACGCCTCATACGGCGCCGCAAACGCAGTATCCAGCGCCGTATGGATCCCCGTCTCCTTCGCCCGTGCCATCAATTCTGATACAAACCCGGACCACAGCAGCGGTTCACCGCCCGATACGGTCATACCTCCTCCTGATTTATCAAAATACTTCCGGTCCCTCGCCACAATATCCAGAACCTCATCCGCCGTCTTGTCTTCCCCAAGACAGGCCAGGGCGCCGAAAGGACATTCCCTGACACACCGGCCGCAGGCAATACAGCGGTCTGCATTCTGCCGCATTTTTTCCCTGACCACGATCCCCTCCGGACACACATGGGAACATGCTCCGCATTCCCTACATTTCTCAGGGAAATACCGAATCTGTGTTTCCCTCTCATAAGATTCCGGATTATGGCACCAGCGGCACCGGAGGTTACATCCCTTCATGAATACGGTTGTCCGGATTCCCGGTCCGTCATGCACGCTGAATCTCTGTATGTTAAATATCTTACCTTTACATTCCCGCATTCTTCCTATTCCTTTGCCAATCCTGTTACTCTCTTCCCAGTCTCACATATCCCTTTGCCAACCCTGCATATTCCTTCGCCAGTCCTGCTGCCTTTTCCCCTACATGCTCCATATATCTTTAACTTCAAGATTAATGCAAAGATGTACCAGCTCCGGCCTGCCTCACATATTCCTCTGCCAGTTCCGTGATCTTCCCGAATTCCCGGTTCTTAACATACTCTCTTCTCGTAAGCAGTCCTCCAACGCCTGCGCCGGCAGCCCCCGCATCCAGGAATTCCCTGATATTCTGCGGAGAAACTCCTCCTACAGCCAGCATATCTATATGCCCAAGAGGCGCCTTGATTGCTTTCACATATGCACTTCCAAGATTGCTGACCGGGAAGATTTTCACAAAATCTGCTCCCGCATGATGCGCCTTCACCGCTTCTGTGGGACTCATCGCTCCCGGTATAGACACAAGTCTTTGTTCCTTCGTATATCGGATCACCTCTTCATTGGCGTCCGGTGAAATGATATATGCGGCTCCCGCCTCCTTTGCCAGATCCACCTGTCCGGGAGTCAGGACCGTTCCGGCCCCCGGCAGCACTTCCCCCGCGAATTCCTCGCAGATCAGGCGTATGGCGTCCGCGGTCTTATGGAACTGCCCCGGATCCTTCTGGTCAAAGGTCACCTCAACCAGTCCGATCCCGCCTTTGTGAAGCGCTCCCGCAAGCGCAAGACATTCCTCCGGCTCAAATCCCCGCACGATCGCAATAATCTTCTTCTCTTTGATTCTCTGTATTACGTCTCTTTCTTCCATAGATCATATCCCCCTGCATACACGCTGCAAGCCCCTTTCTGACCGCGGAAATAATCTCTTCTTCCCACAGTCTCTTGTAGCTCTTCGTCAGAGCCTTGGCCGAATCATGTCTCCTCCTTCTGACTATTCTATGTTCCTGTGGTTCTTCTCCATATCTTCATAGGTCAGTCCCATTTCATCTTTCAACAGAATGGTTATAATGTCAAGCAGCAGATAGAGATGCTGCTCATACTGATTCCCCATGGGCTGGCTTGTAGGCACCACATCGTGCTGCTTTGGAGCCTCCGGATCGTCCGCGGTCTCTGCCATATACACCGTCGCATGGACGAACAGAATATGATCCGCATACTTCCTTGCCAGATTCCCCTCCGGAAGGCAGGTCAGCATCGCAATCTTTGCCCCGGTCTTTGCCGCCTGTTCCACAATCCTGCGGTGGATTCCCACATCCCCTCTTCCGTCCGTGATGATAAAGAGGTCTCCTTCATGCATTCCCACCGTCGTGTCGTCCATCAGCCAGTAGGCCGGCTTGCCAAGGTGCGCCAGCCGCATGGCAAAGGAGCGCATCGAGATACCTTCCCGCCCTGTCCCGTGGAGGAATATCCGCTTTGCGGCAATAACCGCATCCAGGAACTTCTTAAGCTGTCCCATGTCAAGCATCCCAAATACCTTCTCATGTTCTTCTATAATAGCCTTACTGTATTTTTCATACGTCTCTATATAACCCATATATCATCTTTCCGGTGTATTTGCCAAACAGCTGTACACCCGTCCTCTCTCTATAATCATTTTATTCACCGCTCTATACCCTTCGCGGCGATAACCTTACTGCAATTTTGACAGCTTCTCTTCATCCTTCGTAATGATGATCTTAATGGCTTTTCTGCTCCTTACAAGGTCAAATCCCTTCTGCCAGTCTTCCAGGCGTATATGATGGGAGATCATGCCTTTCAGGTCCACCTTCCCCAGAACCAGAAGCCGCATCACATTCTTCCAGGACTGATAGTCATAACCAAAATGTCCTTTAATGCTGACCCCCCGGTCAAGAATATTGTCAAGACTGTATTCATAGGGACGCTTGTCATAGCCGATCTTCACGATCTCGCCCCCTGTACGGACAACATCAATTGCCTGCCTGAGAACGACATTCACACCTGCCGCATCCACTGCCGCTGCCGCCTTCTCTCCATTCGTGATACGGTCCACTTCTTCCTCAACATTCTGGACATCCGACTTTATGATGTGCGTGGCCCCATACTTACGCGCGGTCTCGAATCTTTCCTCGTCAGCCTCAAGCCCGACCGCGATGATATTGGCACACCCCATCACCTTCGCAATCTGGACAGAGAACAGACCAAGGGGCCCCACGCCAAAGACGACAATATCCTCTCCCGGCATAATCCGGCTTTCCTGCACAATCGCCTTATATGCATTGCAGATCGGATCCAGAATTGCCGCCTCATCGAAAGATACCCCTTCCGGTATGCGAAACAGCGTATTCGGGTTCTTTGACAGCAGGTCGCCTGTAATCCTGACATAGTCGGTAAACCCGCCGTCCATCCCGTAGCCAAGGCCCTTTCTGTCCGGGCAGCTCAGATATTGCCCTGTCGTGCAGGCGAAGCATTTCCCGCAGACATACCCCGTATTATCCGACACTACCCGGTCTCCCACCTTCCAGTCCTTCACATTCGCTCCAACCCGGCTTACCACGCCCGAAAACTCATGCCCCAGCACCACAGGACAATTCAGATGATCCGGGTGATCTCCGTTATCATAGGCAATGTCCGATCCGCAGATCCCCGCCGCCTTCACCTCAATCAGAAGGTCGTTCTCCCCGATCTCCGGAATCGGCACATCCCTTAATTCCGTTTCTCCTGGTCCTTTTCCATATTTTACTAATGCCAGCATATATCTTACCTATCCTTTCTTTTTATACTTTTATACCTGTCTTCCGGCTCACGCCGCCTGTTTTGCATCTCCCTGCCCGTCTTCTGACTTGTTCTTCTTCTTAAAATGGAATACCTCTGACTGCACGCCTATGGAGATCAGTACCAGCACGCCCATGACAATATTCTGCCACCAGGAATTCAGGCTTCCCGCATAGTTAAAAATGGTATTGATGATAGATATAATCAATATCCCAAAGAACGTCCCGCTGAACTTGCCTTCCCCGCCTGAGAGCTTCACGCCGCCCAGCGCGCACATGGCGATTGCCGTCGTCTCCCAGGTATCTCCTGCCGTAGGCTGCGCCGTGTAGAGCCTCGCCGCGAGAAGGATCCCTGCCAGAGCCGCGAACAGGCCGCACAGCGTATAAGCCGCAATCTTCACCCGGTCGACCCTAAGTCCCATCATCTTCGCCGCCTCTTCATTTCCTCCCACGGCATAGATTCCCATGCCAAGCCTGGTATTCCTGCTGATATACATACAGATCAGGGTACATGCCGCCAGCAGAAATATCAACACGTTAAGTCCCAGTATCTTTCCGCCCCCGATCGCCGTAAGCGCCGGGTTATTCACCGGAACCGGCCTCTTATTCGTAATCAGGAGTACCACGCCCCTAAGTCCCAGCATCATTGCCAGAGTCGCCACCCAGGAGGATATCCGCATCTTCGCCACCATCAGCCCGTTTACAAAACCGCAGCATAAGCCTGCCAGAAGCCCAAGCGCAATTCCAAGCACCGGATTCCCGGCGCCGAACATCCCCATCAGCACGCCGCCTAAGGCAAGGGTCGAACCTACGGACAGGTCGATCTCCCCGACTAATATCACAAAGGTCATTCCAAGGGCAAGGAACCCGCCGTCGCTGGCCGCTTTCCTGACCATATTCTCAATCGAACCTGCCGACAAAAAGCTCCTGTCTGCAAATGCAATACTTGCAAATATGAATAGCAGCAGGAACGCAGCAATCGAACTCTTTGAACCAAACCAGTTATATACCTTTTTTACCTTGTCCATATCCCCGCCTCCTTACGTCGTCTTCTCACGCTGGATATACACGGCAAATATGATGATCAATGCCTTCATAACCTGTGCATATTCATACGTAATGTTATTCATATTAACAGAGATTGTGATCAGCTGCATGATCAGCGCTCCTATGACGGAACCAAACACCTTCGCACGTCCTCCCGACATACTGGTGCCGCCCACCGCAACTGCCGCGATGGCGTCAAGCTCCGCCAGAAGTCCCAGTGAATTACCGTCCGCCGCTCCGATCTTGGCCGTATCAAAGATTCCCGCCAGGGCCGCCAGCACCGCGCTTGCCATATACACGAACATTAATGTCCTGGCCGTATTGATGCCTGCAAGCGTGGCCGACTTCGGATTATCTCCCACCGCCTGTATATAACGCCCCAGCACCGTCTTTTCCAGAATAAAGTATGTAAGCCCTACCGCAAGAATGATCGGGATGATCTGAACCGGAACCTTGCCGAACAGCTTCATGGTTCCAAGCGACTTATAAGCCGCCGCATTCTCTCCCGAGAGATAGAAGATCTTCGCGTCGTTAAGCACCTGCGCCACGCCCCTGACTCCAATCAGAAGCGCCAGAGTCACTACCATAGGCTGGACTCTTAATTTCCCCACCATAAATCCTGCCAGCATTCCTGATACCGAACAGATTACGACAGCTCCCAGCACAGCCGGAAGAAGTCCGAAGGGCAGAAGCTTCGCGCTTACGATTCCGGCAAGCGCCATCACCGCTCCCACCGAGATATCAATCCCTCCTGTCGAGATGATCATCGTCATTCCCATACCCGTAAGGATGATTGTACAAGACTGTGTAATCACGTTCCATAACGTACCCGGACTTAAGAAATTCGGCGTTATGACCAGATTGATAAGGATCATGATTCCCAGAAGAATTGCCGCACTGTATTTCTTAAGCATGGCAGTCGTATCTGCCTTTGTCCTGCCCTGATTACTCATTCGTAAGCCCTCCCTTCTTCTCAAGTTCTCCCGCTCCGCTGGCGATCGTTACCATGATGGCGTCCTGATTGATGTCATCCCCGGTCAGTTCTCCCAGCTTCACGCCCTCTCTCATGACTACGACCCGGTCGCAGTTCCTTTCCAGTTCCGCTATCTCGGAAGAGATCATCAGTACACTGATCCCGTTGGCCGCCAGTTCCTGGATCAGGGCTTCGATCTCTGCCTTGGCGCCTACGTCGATTCCCCTGGTAGGCTCGTCCATGATCACCAGCTTCGGATCCATACAGAGCCACCTGGCCAGCAGAACCTTCTGCTGATTCCCTCCGCTTAAGTTACGGATCGGCTGGTTAGGAGACGGCGTCTTAATCTTCAGCCGCTCGATATACTTGTTCACAACCTCCAGCTGCTTCTTCTGGGATACGACGCCTCCCCGGCTGATCCGCGGAAGCAATGCGATCGTCAGATTCTCCTTCACAGACAGATGCGGGATAATGCCCTCCACCTTCCGGTCCTCCGTGCAGAATCCCATTCCCTTCTTAATCGCATCCTTGGGCGTCTTAAACCTTACCTGGCTGCCGGCCCACAGGATCTCGCCCTTATCCGGCTGCTCTGCGCCGAACAGTACCTTGGAAAGCTCCGTTCTCCCTGAACCCAGAAGCCCCGCAAGCCCCAGTACCTCGCCCTTCTTGATATCTATCCCTATCCCGTTAAGACGGACTCCCTGCCAGATATCCTTCATCTCGGCAATGATCTCTCCATCCCCGAACTTGTACCCCTTCTTCGTCCGTTCAAGCCTCTTTGCCTCACGGCCAATCATATAAGAGACCAGCTTCAACTGGTCAATCTCTTCAATCCCTACTTCGCCGGTAAGCATCCCGTCCTTCAGAATCGTCACACGCTCACAGATCTCGAATACTTCGTCCAGCCTGTGGCTGATGAATATAACCGCAATCCCCTTCTCTTTAAGCTTCCTGATCACACCGAACAACACCTTCACTTCCCTGGTATCCAGCGAAGAAGTCGGCTCGTCCATGATCACCAGCTTCGCATTTACAGAGATGGCCCTTCCAATCGCTACCATCTGCTGAATCGCCGTACCATAGGTCTGCAAAGGCTTCGTCACATCCACATGGATTCCCAGCTCTCCCAGCACTTCTTCACAGTCCTTCTTCATCTTCGCCCGGTCCACCCTGCCAAACCGGTTCACAGGCTCCCTTCCAAGATACATATTCTCATACACCGACTGGAACGGCACCAGATTCAATTCCTGGTAGATCGTACTGATCCCCTCCATCTGCGCCTCAATCGCAGTCCTTGGATGAATATCCTTCCCGTCGAACAGAATCGTCCCCTCATCCTTCTGATAAATCCCTGTCAGCGTCTTAATAAGAGTCGACTTCCCCGCGCCGTTCTCCCCCATCAGCGCATGGATCTCCCCCTTCGCCACCGAGAAGTCCACCCCCTTAAGCGCCCTGACGCCAGGAAAGTTCTTCACTATCCCCTTCATTTCCAACAACAATTCTCTGGCCATATATCCTCCTTCATGAATTTCTAAAATCCAAATTAACAAGGGGCCGCCGGAAAAATTCATTTTCCCGACAACCCCTTCCTCACTTAGAATCCTAAAGATACATCCGCGTTATCAATATCATACAGCGTATCTTCGTTCGTCATCTCTGCCGGTACGTCTTCCCCTGCCTGCAGCTTCTCAATCGTCTCAAACACAATCGGTCCGAACAACGGAGAACATGAGCATGAACAAAGCTGTTCCCCTGCGAGTATGGCTTCCATCGCAGCCGCCGGCCCGTCGATACCGGCAACAAGGATATCCTCGCCCGGTTTGTATCCTGCCGCCTTGATTGCAGTGATCGCGCCAAGCGCCATATCGTCATTATGTGCGAATACCATATCTATGTCGTCTCCCTGTGCCTGCAGGATATTCTCCATTACAGCCTGTCCCTCCGACATGGTGTAGTTCGCAACCTGGTCTGCAACAACCTTGATATCCGTACCCTCGATCGCGTCCATGAAGCCCTTCTGCCGGTCATTGGTGGAAGTCGCCCCCTGTGTTCCCTGCAGGATCACACAGTTTCCCTTGCCGTCCAGCACTTCGATGAACTTGTTCGCAACCTGCTCTGCCTCCCACACGAAGTCAGACATGATCGCTGTCGTATACACATCCCCGGCCTCTCCGTTCACTCCACGGTCTACCAGGATAACCGGAATCCCCTTCTCCATGGCCGACTTAAGAGCCGCCTGCAGTCCGTCCTCTTCCTGCGGAGCCACAACCAGATAATCCACTCCCTGAGCCACCATGTCCTCAATATCGGAAGCCTGCTTCGCAATATCAGCGGAAGCATCCGTATACACTAACTCAATCCCATACTCCTTCGCCGTCTCCTGCATACTCTCGGTCTCTGCGATTCTCCAGCTGTTCCCGTTATCGCACTGTGAGAACCCGACCGTCAGTCCGTCCGTTCCCCCTTTGGAATCCCCGTCGTCTGATCCGCCGGTCTCCTCTTTCTTCGTGTCGCCGCCTGCCGCATCGTCCGTTCCTCCTGAACTGCATCCGAACAGCATCACACTCATCGACAATACCAGTAACGCTGCAATCCACTTTCTCTTCATACTTTGCTCCTCCTTTTTCTTAATGATTGACTTGTTAGGGCTATTTTAGCGAATCTTTTTTGTAAATAGAATCAAATATTTCACAATTTTCTTTCAATATTTGTGCATTTTACCCCTTTGACTCTTTCCGGTACGCCGAGGGCGATCTCCCCGTCACCCCCTTAAACACCGTGCTGAAATACGCCGGATTCGAGTAACCGCATTTGATGGCAATCTCATAATTCTTAAGCTCCGTCTCCGTAAGATATCTCCTGGCCTGTTCAATCCGGATCTCCGTAAGATATTCGATAAAAGTCTTCCCCGTCTCCTTCTTCAATATGATTCCCATATAAGACACACTGATATACGCCTGTTTCGCCACATCCTTCATGGAAAGCTCCTCATTTCCATAATGCTCCTTCATATAATCCGTGATCCGCTTCAGTATCCCCTTCGTCCTGCCTTCTCCCGCTCCGATAAAATAATCATTGACCGTCAGGCAGATCTTCGTAAGATACGCAAGCATCTCTTCCCTTCCGGAGCACAGAAGCATCCGGTGATAATGCTCCATTGGCTCTCCCAGTATATCGCTGATATCACCGCCGATCTCCTGCGGAAGCTTCGTGAGACTGAAATACAGATTGCTTATGATCAGGACCAGATGCATATGGGAAAATATCTTCTCACGGTTCAGTTCCTCCTTAAACCGCTCCACTTCCTTCTCCACCTGCTCCTTTGTTCCGCTTCTGATCTCATAGAACAGCTTGTCTGCATTATAATTCATATATTGAATCTTCGTGTCAACAGCCGCTTCTTCCTTCAATACCTCCTCAAGAGACCGGGCGTACTGCTTCTTTCGCAGTCCCCTTGCATACACATACGCACTGTACAGACCTTCAATCCCCCGGCACACATGGCTGAATACGCATTCCATCCCGGCGTCCCGGCACCCGGCCAGCCGTACTTTCAGCCGTTCTCTTCGTTCCCTGCACTCCTTCTCGTCCTCTGCCCTGATACACAGAAGCCTCTCACAATTATTTTCACGCAGGACGTCGACCGGATCCGCTTCGCTGATATACTGCCTTACGACCTCCTCGAACCTTCCGTCCTGCTCCATCATTTCCAGATAATCACAGTCCACAGACAGCATAGAATAATCCCACCGGTCTATGATCCCGATTACATAATAGAACCCGGAGAGTTCCTGACACACTGCCGGCGACTTAAGCTTAAGCTCTTCTGCCGGAACCTTGCGAAGCAGCAGCCGTTCAAGAAGGTTCTGGCGTATGGAGGTCCTGCTGCTTACTTCAATCTCACATAACCTGTCCCATTCTCTTAACCGCTCCTCCTTCTCCATAAGCTCCCTTCCGAGCTTTTTAAGCAGCTCCTCAAGCTGCTTTAAGTTCAGAGGTTTCAGGATATACTCGGACACTCCCGCCTTCAGCGCCCTGCGTGCAAATTCAAACTCATCATATCCGCTGATGATTACCACCTTGATCTCGGGATACCTCTCCTTAAGCTTCTCTGTCATCGTAATCCCGTCCATAAAAGGCATCTTGATATCTGTGAATACAACGTCCGGCTCCTGCTCCTTAACCAGTTCCAGCGCCTTTCTCCCGTTATCCGCGTCCCCCACGATCTGAAATCCCATCCGCTCCCAGTCAAAGCAGGTCTTAAGCCCTTCCCTGAGCAGGTCTTCGTCTTCAATAATCACAACTCTCCACAATGCTTCCTTCCCTCCTGTTCCGATATACGCGATATGGTCTTGGGAATCGTGACATATACGCTTGTCCCGCTTCCCGGTTCACTCTCAAAACGCAGTCCGTACTCCGGCCCAAAGTACATATGGATCCGTTTCTGTACATTAATAATCCCGTAAGCATCCGGATCATAGTCTATCCCCTGGTCCATCATCACCTGCAGCTTCTCAAGTTTCTCTTTCGACATTCCAAGGCCGGTGTCTGATATACAGAATACAATATTCTCCCCCTCCTCCTTTGCATTTATCCGGATCACCCCTTCCTCCCCCTTCTCTTTGATCCCGTGGTACAATGCATTTTCCACCAAGGGCTGTAAGGTCATCTTTATAATGTCATATTCAAAGAACTCTTCCGGAACCCGGATCTCGCTTGTCAGAATCCGTTCATAGCGCACCTTCTGTATCATGATATATTTTTCCACATGTATCAGCTCCTCCCGGATACTGATAAAGTGCCTTCCCTTACTGAGGCTGATGCGGAAAAATGTCGACAATGCGTCAATCATCTCTTCCACCTTATCATTCTTCCCCATCCTTACCATCCAGTTGATGGAATCCAGGGTATTATACAGAAAATGTGGATTGATCTGCGACTGCAGCGCCTTTAATTCCGCGTATCTCAGCCTCTCCTGACTCTTCTGTTCCTGATCCATCAGACTCTTAATCTTTCTGGTCATGTGGTTGAAGCTCTGGGCCAGCTCCCCCACCTCGTCCTGACTCGATATCTGAAGCTGTACGTCGAAGTCTCCCTTTTCCACCTGCTTCATGGTGGTCCGTACCTTCTTAATCGGTTCCGCCACACTATCCGCGCCCTTCCATGCAAATATCACCGCCAGAAGAGCGAACAGCAATATGGCGAAGATGATCGCCTCTCTTAATCGCTCGAACTGGGCAAATACCTGATGATTCGAGATGATTCCCACGGTCTTCCATCCGTTGTTGCTCAGATACATACTGGAATACAGACTCGGCTCTCCCCCGATCTCTATCCGGTCTGCAGTCCCCGAATGATCCGCCGGATTCTCATGGAACGCCTGATTCACCGCCTCAAGCTCTTCTTCTTTGTCCCGCTGATCCGAGTAGATGACCCGGTCTTCGGCGTCCAGTATATAAGATTTCCCCTCAAACACCAGTCCGTTGTCCTCGATCTTATTCAGCCTGTCCGCCCGTACATCCACAACCACAACCCCCAGAATCCCGGAAGAGATCCGGTCCTTCACCGGATACACCACAGAAATGGTCAGATAATCAAGATCCTGCACAATATCAGACCCCGGATGGGGTGCGAGCCATAACTCCTCCCCCGTCCGAATCACCGTTTCAAACCACTCCTCGTCCCGGAATTCCTGCTTCCTGAGCGTTCCCTTCGAGGACCGGAAGACCGCCCCGTTCCTGCCAAGCACATAGATCCCGTCAATATCTACCGTATACTGATTCTTGAAATTCAGGTTATAGTTATAATTCATCCGCTGCTTGTACATCTCCTTCTGCGAATCCGGAAGCGGATTGCGCAGCTGCACCTGTATCTCCCCGTCCCGCGAGACGTTATCCGCGATCCGCGTCGCCTCCGAGAGCATCTTGTAGGTATCCTTGTTAATCTGCTGAATCGTCTTCTCCACCGAATCCGTCGCAACACGGTACAGCGCGCTGACCGCCATCTGATAGAAGATAACAAAACTGACCAGCAGAATCAAAAACAACGAGAAAAAATACGCCAGCATCTTGGCCTTGATTGATTTAAAATTGAGCATACACTTCCCCTTTCTCCTATTGCCATCCATACATCCGCAGCCCATCCGGCCAGAAACAGAACCTCTGACCATATAAACACTCAGAATAAATTTTCACCGCACAGGCAATACTTGCTTCATCTCTATATAACATTTCCATAAATACCTATGTAGTAAAATAATTATATTATAACATAATATAATTAACGCCCGCAATCCTATTATTCTTTCCACATTTTCCCCAAATCATCCTAGACGGTGTAGCATGCGCGTTAGAAATGGCCTCTTAAAACTTCCGTCCCTTGAGCGATATCCTAACATTTCCACCTGTACGGTTGAAAATCCATTTCCAGTACACAGGAAGTTGGGAGATGCCCTTCCTATAAGCAGACATTAAAGGGCACTTTTAACGGAGGTGAGATCCACGACTTACGGAGACTTAGGCTCGAAGGCATTCCTGAGAGTCTTAGTCGCAGTTAGTCGTTAGCTCACCGGAGTGTTGCCCAGTCTGCGTTAGGAAGGGCATCTGAAAACTTCCGTCCCTTGAAAGAAACTTCAACCATACAGGTGGAAAAATTTTATCCATAAACCCCTTGAAAATTCATGTCGATATGTTATTATGTAATTACATAACAATAAATAAACAAAGAAGAGACTATGTTCTTGCGGGAGAAAACTCAATATGTTACAATGTTCTTAGATATCAATCATCCATCAAGAGGAGGGCATTGTAGTGCTGAAAAAGGTAGGGAGTATAGACAAGACCGTCCCGATTCCATTATATTTCCAGCTGAAGGAACTGGTACTGTCGGAGATAAAGGACGGGAATTATAAGAGCGGAGATATGATTCCGACGGAGAAGGAGATCAGCGATGCTTTTGAGATCAGCCGCACCACCGTCCGGCAGGCGATCACCGAGCTGGTGCAGGAGGGGTGGCTTTACAGAGTCAAGAGCAAGGGAACGTTCGTATCACAGCCGAAGATCACACAGAATTTTATCCGGAAGATCGAGAGCTTCAACGACCAGATGTACCGCCTTGGCAAGACGCCAAGTACAGAGGTGCTGGAGCTTCGAACCATGAAAGCCATGGAAGCCGGCGAAGACGTTGTGACTGCTCTCGAGCTTACGGAGCAGGATCCGGTGATTTTCCTGTACCGGAAGCGCATGGCTGACGGCGACCCGATTGTGACGGTTAAGACATTTCTGCCATTCAGGGAATGTGAGTTCATCCTGGATCATAACTTCGTAGAGGAGCAGTTGTACAGCATTCTCTCCGAGAAGGAAGAGACCATGATCTTCCGGATCGAGCGTACCGTCGAGGCCAGAGAGGCCAAGGCCGAGGATGTGAAGCTGCTGGACATGAAGAGGGGCAAGCCGATACAATATTTCGTATCTGTCGGCTATAACGCATTCAGTAAGCCGATCGAATATACCATATCCAGATACCGCGGCGACCGCAGCAAGTTTGAGGTGACTGTTTTCCCCGAGAACAAGCCTTAAGGAGGAAAAATGGAGAGATATATCTTAGCCCACGATCTTGGGACGTCCGGCAACAAGGCAACTCTGTTCTCCGAAGGAGGACGGCTGATCAGAAGCGAAGTATTTGCCTATGATACACATTATTTTAACGACACCTGGGTGGAACAGGATGCAAACGACTGGTGGAGAGCGGTATGCGTTACCAGCAAAAGCCTGCTTCTTCACACCGGCGTCCGGCCTTCGGACATCGCCGCGGTCAGCTTCAGCGGACAGATGATGGGATGTCTGTGCGTGGACCGCGCGGGGAATCCTCTGCGCCCTTCCATCATATGGGCGGACCAGAGGGCACAGAGACAGGTTGCACAGCTTGAGGAGCATATCAGCCAGCAGGATTTCTACCATATCGTCGGACACCGGAATACTGCTTCCTATGGGATTCAGAAGCTGATGTGGATCCGTGACAATGAACCGGAGATCTACGAGAAGACTTATAAGACGCTGAACGCCAAGGATTATATCGTGTTCCGCCTGACCGGAAAGTTCTATACGGAGCCGTCGGACGCCAACAGCATGGCGTGCTTCGACTTGAATACCTTCCAGTGGTCCCAGCGGCTTCTTACATATGCCGGGATCGACCCGGATAAGCTGCCCGAGATCAAGCCATCCACCTGTGTGGCAGGAGGCGTCACAAAGGAAGCGGCCGCACTTACCGGACTTGCCGAGGGGACGCCTGTCGTCATGGGCGGCGGAGACGGCGTGGTTGCCAATATCGGCTGCGGCTCCATCTCTCCGGGAAAGACCTATTGCTGTATGGGGACTTCCGCATGGATCACCACCACCGCCGAGAAGCCCATCTTCGACGAACAGATGCGTACCGTGACCTGGGCACACGTGATCCCGGGTATGTACGCTCCCAACGGAACCATGCAGTACGCGGGCGGCGCTTATAACTGGCTTAAGAATACCATCTGCCGTATGGAGACACAGCAGGCCAGGGAGACCGGCGGTTCCCCATATGAAGCCATGAACCGGCAGATTGCCGCAAGTCCCGCCGGGTCAAACGGACTGATCTTCCTTCCGTATCTGCTGGGAGAGCGTGCTCCGCGCTGGAACCCGGATGCAAAGGGCGCCTGGATTGGCGTGAAGCCGGAGACCTCCCGCGGGGATATCCTAAGAAGCGTACTGGAAGGCGTGACGATGAATCTTGCCATCTGTCTCGATATCCTCAGAACACAGATCCAGATCGATGAGATTACCGTAGTCGGCGGCGGAGCCAAGGGCGCCGTCTGGCGCAAGATCATGGCTGATGTGTACAACGCCAGGATAAAGGTTCCTTCCCTTCTGGAAGAAGGAAGCTCTATGGGCGCGGCAGTGATCGCGGGCGTGGGCGCCGGGATCTTCAAAGACTTTACGGCAATCGACAGATTCATTGAAATAAAGGATATCCAGAATCCGGATCCGGAGACCGTCAGGGCTTATGAGCCTGTCAAGGAAGCCTTCAACGATTGTTACTTTGCACTGGAAGACACATTCCACAGGCTGGCAAAGCATAAATAGAAAGTAAAGGCACTCACTTTGGTGAGCGCCTTTTACATTTAATCTTTTTAATAAGTTTCCTGCCCGTCTGCACGCATGACCAATCCTTTTTCCCGCTAATACAGCATTACACGGATCCCATGTGTCTGATAAT
Organism: uncultured Dorea sp.; assembly: GCA_947063855.1. GTDB lineage: Bacteria > Bacillota > Clostridia > Lachnospirales > Lachnospiraceae > Sporofaciens. The sequence continues at coordinate 27,967 of CAMSTW010000012.1, read as the reverse complement.
AACGAAGATACTCCGGACCAATCCCGGAATCCGTAATCACATTGGGGACTCCGGACAGACTGCACAGCTGTGCGTAGGATCTTTTCCCGAACTTATAATGATCGGCCAGAATGTAACATTCCTTACAGTTTTGGATCAGATGTTCATAGAGCGGAATCTGCGCCCGGTTGCTGATAGAGTAACCAGACCGGATATCCGCCCCGTCTATGGTAAAGAAGGTTTTATCAAAATACATTCGTCTCAGGAGCTCCGACGTATAATCTCCCAGCGTCTCCATGGCGCCTGCGCCATAATCCACATTTCCCCCAAGCATAAATACAGAATGTCCCGACCCGGCGGAAAACTGGGCGGCCACATTGATACTGGTGGTCGAGATCCTGAGATCGTTCTTGTCTTTCAGACCTCTGGCAAGAGCCGTACAGGTGTTACCGGCGCCGATAAATATGTGTTCTCCGGGACGGATGAGACTTGCCGCAATTCTGGCAATCGCACTCTTCTCTCTGACACAGGGAATCGGTATATCCGATTCCTGTATCTTCTTCGCACCCCCATGCGTCTTTATGATGATTCCCTCCTGGCTCATTGCAGTCAGGTCACGCCTTACGGTCGCTATGGAGGAATTGGTAAGCTCGCTTAACCCGGCCGTAGATGCAGACTCATGTTCATTGATATAATTCAGAATTGCTTTTCTTCGCTCAACTGCGTGCATGGAAACCTCCTCTTAGATAGACGCATCCCTCTGCCTGATCTCTTGATTCCAGTTTGCGCCAATACTCCGTCCGGCCAGAATCATTTATTAACGATATACGGACATTCCTTCCCGCTTAACACATCTATCAGATTCTGGATGGACGCATTGGCCATGTTATCCGTGGCCTCCCTGGTATGCGCGCCGGTATGAGGCGTGACGACAACATTGTCAAACTCAAACAGCAAGGAACCTGCCGGCGGTTCCACCTCAAAGGCATCCAGGCCAAGCCCGCCAAGCTTCCCTGACTTGAGGGCCTGATACGCCGCGTCCTCATCTATGATGCCGCCTCTTGAGGTATTGATCAGGATTGCGCCCGGCTTCATCCTGCCGATAGCCTCTTCCCCAATCAGATGCTTTGTAGAATCATTCAGCGGAAGATGGAGGCTGATGACATCCGCCTGCTCTATAACCTCATCAAATGTACACACTCCGATCTGATGTGATGCACAGTAGTCTTCATTGATAAAGGGATCGTACGCGATCACCTTCATCTCAAATCCCTGCGCGCATCTGGCAACCACCTTCCCGATCGCGCCAAGTCCCATGATACCAATCGTCTTACCCTTAAGCTCCATTCCGGTGGAACGAACCCACTGTCCCTCCCGTGTAGACTGATTGAGATACGGAATCTTTCTCGCAACAGAGAGAATCAGAGAAAACGCAAGCTCTCCCACCGCTTCTGCATTCACGCCCGGCGTGTTTGTCACAAGGACTCCCTTCTCTCTGGCCGCTTCTATATCTACACGGTCGTATCCTGCTCCATAGCGGGAGATCACTTTCAGCTTCTCACAGGACTTAAGCACCTTCTCCGTGATAAAATCAAGTCCAGCAATATATCCGTCGCAGTCCTTAAGCAGAGGAATCAGCTCATCCTCTTTAAGCGGACGGCCCAGTTCATTAAAAACCAGATCCTCCGAGAATTGCTTCAGCACTTCTAACGCCCCGGAATTCTTCCCCGGCTGTAAGGAAGTAGGCGTTACTAATATCCTCATGGCTTACCCCTCCTGTTTCTTTGACACCAGCGCGACAGCCTCTGCTGTCAGCCGGGTAATCTCTTCAAAATCTCCTGCATTGATCAGGCTGTCCTTCACCATCCAGCTCCCGCCGCAGGCAATGATTTTATCCGATGCAAGATAGTCCATGATATTCGCCGCATTGATCCCTCCCGTAGGCATAAACCGAAGTGACGGAAACGGAGCCGCAAGCGCCTTAATCGTCGCCAATCCGCCATATTGCGCCGCAGGGAAGAATTTAACTACCAAAAGATCATATTCCATGGCGATCATGACCTCGGACGGCGTACAGGTTCCCGGGAAGACCGGGAGTTTGTTGTCAATGGCAAACTCCACGACAGAACGGCTGATCCCCGGCGATACCAGGAATGAAGCTCCGGCGTCCAACGCCCGTTTTGCCTGTTCCACATTTACCACTGTGCCGGCTCCGACCATCATCTCCGGGAATTCCCGCTTCATGATGCGGATGGATTCTTCGGCGGCGTCCGTGCGGAAGGTAACCTCCGCGACTGGAAGCCCGCCTTCGGTCAATGCTTCCCCAAGAGGACGGGCGTCTGACGCCCGGTCAAGCTTTACGACAGGTACAATCTTCTTAATCTCAACTTGTTCTAACAGACTTGTGTAATTCATATCTTATTCTCCTTATATCTTTGATGTATGCTCCGGGTTTTTTCAGCACAATAACTTCGCCGGATTCACGACCGAGATCATCTGGATAATCTCCTCCGGAATCCCCGAATCCCTTAACAGTGGATTAAATGTGGTCAGGATATAATCCAGACCAACCGCAGAAGGCTGATAGGCTCTCAGCCTCTCCCTGGTGGTGTCCAGCGAATAAAGCAGCTGCCCCTGATACCCGGCCTCCATCAATTCCCGGAATATCGCAATCTCCTGTTCGTCGCTGTGATACTTGAACCGTCCGATGGTGTCGAATTCCAGGTATGCGCCGCTCCTTAAGATATCCTTATGTACCGCAATATCCCGGCACGCCCGGTCCATATGGCAGAACATAAGTCTGCGCGGACGCACCCCAAGGTTCGTCAGATAATCAAGCAGTCTCCTTGGATCTGTCCCCTGCTCCACATGAATCATGATCACCCTGTCCGTGCGAATCGCGGCCAGAGCGGCGGCCCTGAATAATTCCTGATATCTTGGACTCAGTTCTTCCGTATCGTAAGCCGTCTTGATTATGCCTGCCCTGGCACAGCACTGCCGTGAAGGAAACGCCAGATCTCCATCCTCATACATCCCCTCTTCAAGCTCCCTGACGAACAATTCCAAGAGTTCCTGTGCCGGTGTCCTGTGGATCCAGTGATCCCCCGGATAGAATAACAGCTTATGGAATCCCGTCGACGCGATTATGTATACCCCGGACTCTTCTGACAGTTCCAGAAGTTCTGACGCCATGCGGTTACAGCCGCACGGCTGTGCTTCTATAAGCGTATTTCCTCCAAAAGAACGGTAACGCCTTAATTCCTCCAGACTTTTGGACCTGTCATCTATGCAGAGAGCCGGATTGACCTTATACGACCACCCCTTACTCAGGGCTATATGCTCATGGCACTGGCAGAATCCAAGCTCCTGCGAAGGGACGGGGCCGGTGACTGTCATAACCTCTCTCATACTTCCGCTGCCTGCTTCCATTTCGGATTGTCTATGACAGTCGGTTTATCCTCTCTCTTCACAATCAGTCTGTGATATCCCTTTGTCTCAATCGTGCCGTAATCATGCCCCGCATCCGCGCCAAAGGTATAGAACATCACAAGCGGCTGATCGCCGGTATTGACGGATCTGTGGGCATAGCGCCTTGGCACATAGAGCGCCTCCCCTGTCCGCAGAGGCAGTTCCATCGTATCCCCTTCCGGATTCTCCATCACCATATATCCCTCGCCGCTCAGTGTGTAATATACCTCTGCCGTCTCAAGGATCGTATGGAAATGTCCTTTGGTCATATAATATTCATCCCCTACGCATCCCGGATAGAGTATCGTGGTCCCAAACGCCAGGTCGCCGGCGCGTTCCGGAGCGCCTAACTCATGAAATTCATAGATCAGCGGATCCGATTCCTTAAGTATCGCCTCCGCGGCATCCGTGTCGTAGAACATCTCCTTCATCTGGGAAAGAGACCGTCTGGTTGTTTTAGCCGTTTTCGAAAAACCATTCTGCAGATTAAAATCCACAGCAAAACTGGTATCCCAGTTAAATTGATTCATATCATATCCTCCTTATTTTGTTTCTATCGTTCGATTCTCTGATTCCTATGCTCTTGCAATCTCACTTAACTGATTGAGCAGTTCTCCCTTAATCTCTATATGGAACACCTCTGCAATCACCTGTGTCCATCCATGGATAAAATAGATCCATCCATCTTCCACATGAAGGTTCTTCTCCTCTGCCTGTGCCTCTGCCTGGCGCTTAAACAGCAGGTCCCCCCGGTAATTGATCTCCCACACGAGACTGTCCTTGGGGAACTCGCACTGGTCCGTGAGCGGGGATCCCGGGCCGTCCTTCCCAAGCCCCGTCGCATTTACGATCAGGGAATGCGGCTTTAATGAAGCCAGCGTCCTGTCGTTATCCGCAGGAGAAGGATTGTGTATGTATTCAAACTTTATATCCGGATGGATCCCCTCAAGTATCTCTCTGGCGGAATCAAGTCTTGGAACGCTCCTGTTTGCAATAATAATCCGCTTCGGAACATTGTCGCCGAATTTCTCCTGTGCAAAATACACAGACATTGCCAGGGTGCTTCCGCCCGCGCCAAGAAGCAGTACGTCGCCGTCATACTCCTTCCAGTAATTCTCCGGTACGAAATTCTCCAGAGCCAGTCCGCTGGAAATCGGATCCTTTGCATGGGCACAGAGCTGATCCCCTCTCTTTGATATGGATGAAACCTCTCCCAGCTTCTCTGCATAAGGATCCACATATTCGAACAGATCCTTACAGGTGTTGAACAGATCGATCTTATGGGTCGTGACAAGCGCACCCATAGACAGCGGATCATTCTTGATAAAGTTCACCGCCTCACGATATTCCTCTGCGGAAGAATGAGGTGCAAAATCGATCCCCTTGATTACTGCATCATGAAGTCCCAGGGCTTTGGCCCACTTGGGAAATACCTTCATGATCGAAGACTGCCCGGTTGTAACTCCGATAAAATATAATGTAGGTGCAGTCGCTTTCTCGTATACATTCGCCATTGTTTAAACTCCCTTTCCTGAATTTGCAGCCGGTAATCCTGTCCGCAGGAAATGCGTGGATTACCAGTGTTTCATTACATTAGTTATTTTATTGTTTTATTACTATGTACCTACATAATAACATATAGGGGCGAAATTTCAATAGTTTTTTTATTTTTTCGCATAATTTATTGCGTATCTCCTCCTTATATGCTACACTATGTTTATAATATACCTATGTTATTACATAGCATCATATAATCTGGCAGAAAAAGCATGGAATATTCATTGGCAAAGGAGAGTGTATGTATGGAAAAGATGACACAAGCAATCATGACAAGCCCGGGAAACATCGAATATCGCGAGGTTGATATTCCAAAGGTACAGCCGGATCAGGTGAAGGTTAAGATGAAGCGGATCGGAATCTGCGGCTCTGATATCCATGTCAATCATGGGAAGCATCCTTACACCAGTTATCCTGTTGTTCAGGGACATGAAGTATCCGCAGAGGTGGTAGAGATCGGGAGCGAGGTGACGAACATAAAGATTGGCGACAAGGTGACGATTCAGCCTCAGGTAGTGTGCGGCAAATGCTATCCCTGTACCCATGGTATGTACAATGACTGCGAGACTCTGAAGGTGATGGGATTCCAGACGACCGGAATGGCCAGCGATTATTTCGTTGTGGACGCAAAGAAGGTTCTTGTACTTCCGGAATCCATGTCCTGGGAACACGGCGCCATGATCGAACCCCTGGCAGTCGCCGTGCACGCGGTAAGACGTTTCTCGGAAGACCTGACCGGCAGGAAAGCCGTCGTATTAGGCGGAGGCCCTATCGGTAATCTGGTGGCACAGACTGCGAAGGCGCTTGGCGCAGAGGTGGTCCTGTTATCTGAATTAAGTTCATATCGTCTGGAAACGGCAAGGAAATGCGGAATCACCACGGTGAATCCTTCCAAGCAGGATCTGTTAGAAGCCATCATCGAAGCATGTGGGGAAGACCGTGCGGATGTGATCTTCGAGTGTATCGGCATCAATCCTACCACCAGACAGGCCATTGAATATGCAAGAAAAGGCAGCCACATCGTAATCGTCGGCGTATTCGGCGACCTTGCCACTGTCGATATGGCTGCAGTACAGGATCACGAACTGACCCTTCTGGGAAGCGCCATGTACCGTGAAGAAGATTACATCAAAGCAATCGAACTGGTTGCCGACGGGAAGATTGAATTCGACGCCCTGATCACACATCATTTTGGTTTCCGGGAATTCAAGAAGGGCTATGATACGATAGATCTGGAAAAAGATAAGGCTATGAAGGTTATGATTGATATGGAACAACCGACAATCAAAGACTAAATGAAGACTCCTCAACGGAGAAGTGAAGCCGGGCTCTGACAAAAGAAGGCTTTCAGCAAATTGGGGGAATTTGCTGAAAGCCTTCTTTAAGTATCGTTCTATTCTATCCTCTCTCCTCAATCGCCATAATCATATCCACTCTTTCCTGATGCCGTCCCCCTTCAAACTCGGCATCCAGCCACGCCTTCACGATCTCCTTCGCCGTCTCGATCCCGATAATCCGCGCCCCAAATGCAAGGATATTCGCATTATTATGCTGTCTGACCAGCCTTGCCGTACATGACTCAGAACACACCGCAGCACGGATCCCCTTTACCTTGTTGGCCGCAAGCGAGATACCCACGCCTGTACCGCAGATCAGCACTCCCAGGTCCACTTCCTTTGCCGCAACAGCTCTTGCAACCTTCTCCCCATATACTGCATAGCTGCAGCTTGCATCGCTGTCCGTCCCGTAATTCACTACCTCATGGCCCAGTTCCCTTAAATAATCTGATATCTCATTCTTCATCACAACCGCCGCATGATCGTTGCCTATTCCTATTCTCAATTGTCTGTCCTCTCTTTCTCTCACTAATATGTCTTATCTGTTCTCGCAGGCAGAAGACTGATGCTCCATTGTATGAATCCAGATTGCAGGAATGAATTTTTAAAAATTGCTCTAGAGTACCAGCCTCTGCCGTTCATTCTTATATTATAATCCGCCTGCCCGTAATCCGCAATGCATAATTTGCCGTTCAGGCAGCCGTGCGGACCAGACAGAAACATCTATACGACTGCTTCAATAACCAGCTTATTCCCCACAACAATCTCCTTTATCCCGATTTGCGCTCATGATACTCCCTGCCTCTCCAGACTCTCTGCATATCCGGACAATGATATTTGTCAGGAAACGGAAATTCATTCTCCCGGATTCATATTTCTTTGACGCAAGTATAACATATGCCGCTGTTTTTGGCTACCTTAACCCACCAGTCTCCTGGACCGTATAGCTGTATCGTCCCCACGCCAATCAGCAACGTGATTGACATTGCTGTGAAAGGCAGATAATATCCACGGCATTCCAAAAACATCCGCAACAAGTATTGCCATCTATCCGATAATTATATATAATCTTCATAAACAGCCAGCCAAGCGTATAAACAGCTTTTAATCGAAGCACTGGTATAAACAGGGAGGCATATTACATGATAAAATTAGTCGCAAGCGATCTTGACGGTACAATCTTGAAGAACGGGGCGCAAAAACTGCCTGACGGATTCTGTGATCTGGTCCTGAGACTGAAAGAGCACGGAATCCAGTTCGTCGCCGCAAGCGGAAGGCAGTATTACAACCTCCGTCTGCTCTTCGCTCCCGTTCAGAACGATATCCACTATATTGCAGAGAACGGTTCTCTTTGCATCTGCAATAATGATGTAATCTCCAGGGGATATATTGACCGCGAACTGGGACTTCGTATTTTCCGGGCTGTCCGGGAGCGGGGCGGATGCCACTGCCTGCTGTCCTGCGAATCCGCCTGCTATACAGATTCCACAGATCCGGCCTTCATCCGGCATATCCGTGAGGTTGTCCGCTATGATCTGCGCACTGTAGACGACCTGGCTGACGTTAAGGAGCCATTTCTCAAGGCCGCCGTCTGCGATTTTACAGGCGCGGAGAATATAGAAGCATATTTTCAGAAATTATTTGGAAATGAAATCAAGGTTGTCACCTCTGGAATGATCTGGGTTGATTTTATCGCTCCGGATGCGAATAAAGGGACTGCCCTTGCCGCTCTGGCCTCTGCCCTTGGCGTCCGGCCGGAAGAGTGCATGACCTTTGGAGACCGGTATAATGACGTGGAGATGCTGGAATATGCCGGAGTCAGCTACGCCATGGCCGACGGCGCGCCGGGACTGTCTGCATATTCGACAGATATTACGAACTCGGTGGAGGATGTGCTGGAAGGTCTGCTCTCCTGACAGGTCATCCTCTATCCCAATACTGAATTTCATATGATAATCTCTCCCCGCTTCTTCTCCCTTCCATCAGTTTCCCCTCCACTTAAACAGCAAACTTCTTTGAGGAGCTAATCGTCAGATCCTCATCAGTCAGCGTCTCCAGTTCAGAAAGAATCTCTGCGGACTCTTTAGCGGACGCCTCTTTCACACTTGCAGTCAGACGATAAAACGGATCCCGTTTCATCTTGGGAAGATACTCATTCAGCGCTTCATTAATCACATCGGTAATCGTCATATGGAAAACTGCGGCGACATCCTTCACTCCAAGAATTCTGCCTTCATCCATCTTTATATTCATCGCCGTCGTCCCCCGATAATCCGCAAGATGAGCATCACGATCAGGATCGGCACCACTAACGGCGCAAGGAGCGAGAATATGCCTCCGATCACAGCCACCACAACCATCACCACGCCAATGATCCCCAGCACAAGGATCAGCCTCTTCCACCAGGAATCCAGACCGAACACATGGACCTGCCTCTTCACGTCCTGACGTTCCTGTCCATACCTCTGACGTTCCGGCTCATAGGTATACTCGCCCTGTGCATTCCCCGCGCCGCCTCCTGCGGACTCAATAATCGTCCGCGCAAGCGCCCACGGATCGCCCAGCTCCTCTGTCACGGCCTCCTCGCTTCTGCCCTTCCTGACCTCCTCGCTGATATAGCTGTCGTAATAACTGATATTCTCCTGTATCACCGGTCCGCTCAGATCATTCGCAAGCGCATGTCTCATCTTATCCAGAAATTCATATTTCGTCATGTGTACCCTCCCAGATTTGAAAAATACTTTACACAATGGAACAAACCTTGCACTTAGAATATCACATACAAGTGCTTATTCCAAGTCCAAGGTTCTTAAATTTTCCTATATTTATCTTAAATCTTTACACAATCTTGAAGTAATCGTGCTCGATATTCGCGTCAGCTGCGCGTCTGCTAACCGACGATGCAGCGGGCTTGCCCTAAGGAGTTCCATATAACGGGAATTCCTTAGACCTTACAGACTATCTATACTTCAAAAATCAGATCCCCGTAAGACGGCATCGGCCATGCTTCCTTATCCACGATCATCTCAAGCTTATCCACCGGTGCGCGCAACGCCTCCATGGCAGGAACCACCTCCGAGTGATAGAAACATGCCTGCGCCTCTCCCTCTTCCATGACTGCCGCTTCATCCGTAACCTTGATAAGCGCCAAAAGCGCCTTCTTCATCTCTGCCAGAAGCCCCGAGATCTCCGTAAGAAGCTCCGCCTGTACAGACGCATCCGCGCCCGCCGCCTTCACAGCCAGCACCGTATCAGCCAGCTCCTTCGTATACTTGATCACCGCAGGCACAAACTGCTTGCTCGCCATATCAATCATGGTACGCGCCTCGATATTGATCGCCTTCGCATAGTTCTCGAACTTGATCTCCGCACGCGACTCAAGCTCTGCCTTCGTAAACACCTTGAACTTCTCGAACATCGCTATGGATTTCTCCGTTGTAAGCGCCGGAATCGCCTCCACCATGGACCGGATATTCGGCAGCCCGCGGCGTGCGGCCTCCTCTACCCATTCGTCGGAATATCCATTTCCATTGAAGACAATCCTCTGATGCTCGACGGCGTACTTCTTGATCAGGTCGTGCACCGCCTTCTCGAAATCATCGGACTGTTCAATATAATCACATGCCTCCGCGAATGCTTCCGCAACGATGGTATTGAGCACAACGTTCGGTCCGGCGATGGAATCACGGGAGCCGACCATACGGAATTCGAATTTATTTCCTGTGAATGCAAATGGCGACGTCCGGTTACGGTCGGTCGCATCCTTCGCAAGATCCGGCAGTGTCCGAACGCCCGTCTCAAGCTTCCCGCCCTTCAGGCTGTGGGTCGCCTCGCCTGTGCTGATCAGCTGCTCCAGAACATCCTCCAGCTGCTCGCCTAAGAATACGGAAATAATCGCCGGCGGAGCCTCATTCGCCCCGAGTCTGTGGTCGTTTCCCGGATCGGCGGCTGATTCCCGTAAGAGATCCGCATGCTCGTCTACCGCCTTCAATATACAGGTAAGTACCAGCAGGAACTGAATATTCTCATGCGGCGTCCTGCCCGGATCCAACAGGTTCTTTCCATCATCCGTCGTGATGGACCAGTTGTTATGCTTGCCGGATCCATTGACCCCTGCAAAGGGCTTCTCATGGAGCAGGCACTTCATGCCGTGCTGGCAGGCTACCCGCTTCAGGGTCTGCATTACCAGGTGGTTATGGTCCACCGCCACATTGGCCTGGTCGTAGATCGGGGCCAGCTCATGCTGTGCGGGAGCCACCTCGTTATGCTGTGTCTTGGCGGTCACGCCTACCTTCCACAACTCATGGTTTACATCCTTCATGAACCCTGCGATCCTCTGCCGGATCGTTCCGAAGTAATGATCGTCAAGCTCCTGCCCCTTTGGCGGCATGGCTCCGAATAAGGTACGCCCGGTATAGATCAGGTCCTTCCTCTGCTGAAACTTCTCTGCGTCTACCAGAAAATATTCCTGCTCAGGACCGACAGAAGGGGTTACCTTCTTCGAAGTCTTATTCCCGAACAGCCGAATCAGACGCAAGGACTGTGTATTAATAGCTTCCATGGAACGAAGCAGCGGAGTCTTCTGATCCAGCGCCTCGCCTGTATAGGAACAGAATGCTGTCGGGATACAGAGTGTGGCGCCGGCCGCATCATGTCTTACGAACGCCGGGGAGGTACAGTCCCAGGCCGTATATCCTCTCGCCTCGAAGGTTGCCCTAAGCCCCCCTGACGGAAATGAGGATGCATCCGGCTCTCCCTTGATCAGTTCTTTACCCGAGAAGCTCATCAGCACCTTGCCGCTGCTAAGCGGCGCGGAGATGAATGAATCATGCTTCTCTGCCGTAACTCCGGTAAGCGGCTGGAACCAGTGTGTATAGTGAGTCGCCCCCTTCTCGATCGCCCACTCCTTCATCTCATGAGCGATAACATCGGCTGTTACCAGATCAAGCTCCTTGCCTTCCTCAATCGTCTTCTTCAGATCCTTATATACCTTCTTCGGCAGACGTTCCTGCATGACGGTGTCATTGAACACGTCTTCTCCAAAAATCTCCGCTACATTTAATAAATCGCTCATGTCTCCTTACCTTTCCTTCCCTGTTCTTTGAATTTGCTCCGCTGTAAACTCCACTGGCCGGCAGCTTTACAAATCACGGCTGCTCCGGAAGTTTCTTTGTCTGGCGGCTTCAAAACTGCAATATTAAGAAAAAAGGCACCCCGACCCCTGCCGGAACGCCTTCGTTCTATCTACGCCTGTTAGTATACCTCAATCCGTTGAAAAAGGCAAGCGAAATTTGTAATTTCTTATTCTGCTTTTCCAACTGAACCGAATAATTCCATCTTCTCCTTAACCTTTGCGATGATTGCTTCATAGCCTGGCTTCAGTAACTTACGCGGATCGTAACCCTTGCCCTCGCGGTCCTTACCAGCCTCGATGTACTCGCGTGTCGCGTCTGCAAATACAAGCTGACACTCTGTATTAACGTTGATCTTGGCAACTCCCAGATCAATCGCCTTCTTAATCATATCATCCGGAATACCTGTACCGCCATGAAGAACCAACGGCATATCTCCTGTCAGCTTCTGGATCGCGTCCAGTGTCTCGAAGCTTAAGCCTGCCCAGTTCTCCGGATACTTGCCGTGAATATTACCAATACCTGCCGCCAGCATGTCCACGCCAAGATCTGCGATCATCTTGCACTCGTTGGGATCCGCACACTCGCCCTGTCCTACAACGCCGTCTTCTTCTCCGCCGATCGCGCCAACCTCTGCCTCCAGAGACATTCCCTTCTCCTTGCAGATCTCAATCAGTTCCTTCGTCTTGGCTACGTTCTCCTCGATCGGGTACTTGGAACCATCAAACATAATAGATGTAAATCCAGCTTCGATACACTTCTTACATCCGTCATAGGAACCATGGTCAAGATGTGTAGCAACAGGAACAGTGATTCCCATCTCTTCAACCATCGCCGCTACCATATCCTGTACTGTCTTGAATCCGGTCATGTACTTTCCCGCGCCCTCGGATACTCCTAAGATTACAGGTGACTTGGTCTCCTCAGCTGCCGTCAGGATGGCCTTCGTCCACTCAAGATTGTTGATGTTGAACTGTCCTACTGCATAGTGGCCTGCTACTGCTTTTTCAAGCATCTCTTTTGCTGATACTAACATGTTTAATTCCTCCAATTCGTCTTGCCGTTCTCGATGATCTGGCATCTTCTGGCTTATATTAATTTCCGCTTTTTATTATAGCTCATTATCCATGAAAAAACAATAAAAGATTTACCACTCTGTATGGAAATGTCCCGGCCGGTCCGTTCTCATATAGGTATGCGCCCCAAAGCAGTCCCTGAGCGCCTGTACAAATCGCACCGGCATATCCTGCATATGATAATAATCGTAATAATGCAGTGCGGCGGCGAACCCCGTGCATGCGAATCCCGCGCTCTCTGTCTGCACAACCAGCTTCCGGAGGGCCGCCTCGGATTTGCAAAATTCCCGGTACGCCCCGGACAGCACCAGCGGCCCTTCCTTTGCTTCTTCTGCCGCCGCCTTGATATCCTTCAACAGGCGGCTGCGGATAATACACCCGTCCCTCCACAGATCCGCCAGCACTTTCTGGTCAATGTGCCATTCGTTATCTTCCGACGCTTTCCGTATTAATTCCATCCCCTGGCTGTAAGAAAGCGCAATTGCAAGAAGAAGCGCATCTCCTAATTCCGCCTGTGCATCATCAAGCTTCATATCGTCTCCCGTTACCGTAAGAAGTCCTGCGCCCGCCCGGCGTTCCTCTACCCGCGCAGAGAAATTCCTCGCCATGACAGCTTCGTAGATTCCAGGCGCATAGACTCCTCTCTCAACCGCCTCGAGAACCGTCCATTTGCCGGTTCCCTTCTGTTCCGCCACATCCAGAATCCTGTCAATCAGCGGTACGCCGTCTTCTTCGTATTTCTCCATCACCCGGACACTGATGTCAATCAGATAAGAATCCAGCTTCGTCTGCCGCCATTCCTGAAAAATCTTCCGTACTTCTTCATGAGCCATGCCAAGTCCATGCCGCAGGATCATATACGCCTCGCCTATCAGCTGGAGAATCGCATATTCAATTCCGTTATGCACCATCTTCACATAATGTCCGCTGCCTCCCCGGCCGATATATGCACAGCATGGCTTCTCTTCCACATGCGCTGCAATCTTGGTCAGGATCTTCTCTCCCGCCAGATACCCCTCATAACTTCCTCCGGGCATGATGCTGGGTCCATACAGCGCCCCAAGCTGTCCGCCTGACACACCCGTCCCCACATAATGGATCCCCTTACCGGCACACAGACTACACCTCCTGTCTGTGTCTTTGTAATAGGAATTCCCCCCATCGAAGATTACATCCCCGGCTTCCAGCATTGGCAGAAGCGTCTCCACAACAGAATCTACCGGAGCGCCCGCCGTGATCATCAGAAATATCTTCCTTGGGCTTTGAAGCGACTGCACCAGTTCCTCTTCCGACTCGCAGACCAGACATCCGCCGGGATGTGCTTCTGTATATTTTCCTGACGGGAAATGAAGCCGCTCCTCTTCTGCCTTGCTGTAGACTGCCGCCGAAAATCCATGGTTCAGGATATTCTGCGCAATACTTGCGCCCATGACCCCCAACCCGTATACGCCAATCTCATACTTCATAAACTATTCCTCCTTCTCGTTCATGTGGGCTATACTAAGCATGCTAACATTCTCTGTGATAAACCTGCATATATCTCTCATACTGCTCCATATACTGTCTGCGGCGCTCTTCCCGCGGCCTGACCACTGCCCGGATCTCCGGTTCATAATCCCTGGCATCCCTAAGCTCTCCCAGCAGTTCTCTTGCCAGTACTACCGCTCCCACAAGGGATCCCTGCTTCGACTCCTGTATCTCCATCTCCCTGCCGAATATGTCCGCACACATCTGCGTCCATATCTCCGAGTTCAGGATACCTCCCGATAACCGGATCCGTTCCGGCTCTCCTGCCGCCTCTGTAAGAAGCTCATAGCACTGGTAGAGATGGAACAATACTCCCTGCAAAATACCGCGGTACAGGTCACGGATACCATGCTCTGCCTTCACATACGCAAAACCTCCCATTCTCCCGTCGTTCCATCCCGGACACCGTTCGCCAAACAGAAACGGCATAAATACCGGAGTATCTGTGATACAGCCCTCCCCGCTCTCCAACTGTCCGTATCCGGCATTCCCCCCGGTCATCCTGTCTATGAACCAGTCAATGCAATTGCATCCCCCGGCCGTCGCCGCTCCGCTTAACCATCCCTTCGGAGACAGATAACACCACGTAGACGGCCCCTTGGGCAGTACCGGGTGTCCCGTACTAAGGCGGAGCGCACCGCTTGTCCCGACGGAGACTGTCATATACTTCTCCCGTACCGCCCCGGCGCCAAGCTGGTTCAAGCCGCCGTCCGCATTCGTAATCACCACTGGAATCCCCTGCCGGATCCCCAATGCAGCCGCTCCCTCAGCTGAGAGAGGAAACGTCTCCTGACAGGAGGCCAGAGCGCATAGCTGCTCTCTTTTAACTCCCGCCATCTCAAGGCTCTCCTTGTCATACTCTCCCGTGCAGATATTCAAAAGCCCTGTGCCTGACGCCATACAGCGGGAGGTCACTCTCCTGCCTGTGAGCCGGTAATTATGGTAGGTTCCCTGCCCCATGATATAACAATCCTCTATCCGGTATCCCAGGTCTCTCAGATGCAGGAGCTTGAATGAAGGATACATGGCATTTACCATACACCCGGTCCTGTGATAATACGCATGTACGAAACCCTCATCCTCCCGCAGCCTGCTGCTAAGAGCCGACGCGCCGGTATACGACCATGGATACACCGGTGTCACCGGCTCCATATTACGGTCGCAGAGCAGAACACTGTGCCATGTCCCGCTTAGAGATACCATGGCAATCTCCCGCCCCTCTGCCAACTCTCTGCCTGCACGGATCATGCTCTCATAGACAGCCTTCGCATCATGGCATGTTCCGTCTGCAGGCATTCTGCCATAGCTTCTGACTCTCTCTGTACATTCGCCTGTCCGGACATTGCAGCACATCGCCTTGGCTGAGGTTGTGCTTGCTTCTAACGCCAGTATCCACATTTTACGTTCTCCTTATCTCTGTAAAAATCCAATCCGTTATTATTTTATCATATAATTCGAATATTTTCTACCTGCACGGTTGGGATGTCGTTTAAGGGACGGAAGTTGGGTTTACCATATATCGTCCGTTTTCACCAGAAAAACCATTCACTATTCACGGATATCCGTAACCGTCCATACTGACAACTGTTTCTTGAATTCCGATAACGACAATGGCCTGCTCAAACTGTCCTTCTTCACTATCACCTTTCTGCTCCCTCTTGATAAGTTAAAGAAATTATCATCAAAGCGGCAGTCATCCGTCTTCAAATCCATATAAATATACATGGCAAACGCATCTACTGTCACAATAATTTCAAATCTGTCTCCATTTTCACAAACTTCCGTACAAAGCTTCGGATCTTCGAACCTAAAATGCTTTGGTTTCACAAACAGATAGTGATTCTCATTCACGCATACACCGTTTACCAGCAGTTCTGCCTCAAGATAAACATCCCGCTCATTCATTTCCCCCAGAAGCTCTGCTATATCCAATGAGAAGAAACACTTGGCAGACAGCGGTGCAATCTCAATATCTACCGTATCAGTTTTCAATACCTTCGAGGATGCATCTCTCAACGTCCACAATATCCTGCCGGCCACCCGGTCCATCCGGTCACTGACCACATAGACATCAATCTGGCCGCCCTCATGATCCAGGGACAGCAGAAGCGGTGCATAGAAATGTCTGGCACGATAATGAAGCGCTTTCCACCTGCCAGAATAATCAATACCAGACCAGGTAGGCGCCTGCCAGCAATCCCCCACCTGCCAGTACAAAGATCCTGCGCACCGGTTTCTGATTCTGCGGTAGAATTCACTTCCAAAACGGATTCCTTCTGCCTGCATTACCTGTGACGCATAGACTGCCATCTCACAGTTTTTCGGATATGGAAGATCCTGAAGCACATAATACATAATCTGTGCATTTCCATAGCCGTTACTGTTCCGCTGATGAAAATCCATAATATATGAGGATACCTCTCTGTCCTCCGGCAAGGTCACTTCCTTAATCGTCTTCCAATTTGGGAAGGACTGCAGACCGAATTCTGAAGTAAACCGTGAAGGATAATCTTTATACGCTTCGTATGGTTTTATCGCATTGTGCCATACATCCCACATATGAATATCACCGGCATATGCACCATTCGGATCCTTATAGAACCCTTCAGAAGACGGAGACGACGGATAGTATAGCCGGTCCGGATCATACTTTTTCGCCACATCTGCAAGAACAATCTCAAAAGTACGTATATAGTCTCTCCTTGTCCCAATGGCCTTTGGATGATCCCAGTCATCATACAGCCACTCGATCTCATTATTCCCACACCATAGCGCCAGACACGCATGATGACGCAGACGTTTGATATTATCCCGCGTTTCAGCAATGATGTTTTCTTCAAAATCACCCACAATTGGATACAATGTGCATGAGAACAGAAAATCCTGCCAGATCAGGATACCGTATTGATCTGCCAGATAGAAGAACTCATCACTTGGGAAGATACTTCCACCCCATACCCGCATACAAGTATAATGTACTTCTCTGCAATCTTGAAACAACTGTTCCAGACGTTCTGGCGTTTCCCTTGGCAGGAATTTATCCAGCGGGATATAGTCGGCCCCTTTCCCGTAAACAGGTACTCCATTCACACGTATTTCAAATGATTCCCCAAACTCATCTTTCTCCTTCCGTACCTCCATCGTACGTATGCCAATCCGTACAGATTGTGAATCAATTTCTCTTCCATCTGCTTCCAGAACCACCTGCAGTTCATAAAGCGGCTGACCGCCATATCCATTCGGCCACCACAGCCGGGGATTCTCTACCGCAAGCTCTATGGTATTTGTACCGTCTCTTGCTTCTATTTTTTCAGAAAACTTCTCCCCCTCCGGTGAAATCAACGTGGCTCTTATCTTAAGCAGTCCTTCTCCCCAGACTTCTACCGGTACTTCTGCCTTCACCTCTGCCCGGCCTTCCATATGCTTCTGCCGGACGTACAGCGTATCCATCCGGGCGATGGAATACGCTGCGATCTCTATATCCCTCCAGATTCCCATATCCGGAATCTGTGGTTCGGAATCCCAGCCAAACATGTTGCTGGCTTTTCTAAGATATGCAAATCCTTCAACTGCCCTTACGATGTTTACCGGCAAGGGGTTCTCCTTAGCCTTCCTGCGGATATATTCCAGGGCTGAGAAGAAGCAGATCCTGATGACATTCTCCCCTTCTCTTAGATACTCCTTTATATCAAACTCATACGTTCTGTGCATATCATCAACAGAAGCAATCTTAACATCATTCATGTATATATCTGCAATCGTATCAAGTCCAAAACATCTTAGCAAGACGATATCCTGATTGAGAATTTCCTCAGAGATCATAAACGCTTTTACATATACATAATCCTTTTCCATAGCCTCTCTGGCTATAATCTCATTATCTCTGTAAAACGGATCTTCCAATTTCCCATGCTTTAGCAATTCGCACATCACAGACCCCGGAACAGACGCCTCCATCCACTCATCGGTTCCTGCCTGCGCCATTTTCCACATACCATTTAAAGATATTTTTTCCATAAATCGTTCTCCTTTCTATACCTGTCCTAAACCGAATCCGAAAGATTGTACTAATAATTCGCTTCCCTCTTAATGTGAGGGTCTGTAAAAATATCTTTTTCATCATAACTCGGCGTAGAGAACTCTGAGATTACGGCGCCCTCCGGCCCTGCCTGAAACCAGTGGAGCGTCTTTTCTTTTAGTATGTACTGTTCTCCCGGCCTTAACACAATCTCATGCCAGACAGACATATATTTCCGATATTCCCCCGGTATCTTTGCCTTCGGATTCGCACAAGGCTCTCCGGGAATATACAGATAAACCTCTCCATAACGGCACCGGAAGGTCTCCTCTTTTCCAGGATAATCCCCTAATCTGGGATGAATATGTTCGGGACATACCTGATAAGGCTTAAGCATCATCTCTTTCGCGCAAACCCGCTCCGTATTCACATAGGTGAGAATTTCTGTTCCGATCACATCAAAATCACCTAACCCATAATCACAGAATTCGATTCTTCCTGCCTCTTCTTCCGTAATGGCAATACCTGCTTTTTCTAACAATTTTTTTGCCTCGGTCTTTCCTCTGTCTATCAATTCTCTGTCTATCATCTGTAAAATTCCTCCATATCTATTTTTCATACATCTCAATTGCCGCTGCTTCCATCAGCAGAAAAAATACCTGTCCTTTCACCATTGCTGCCATGTCTCATTAACCTTTTACCGCACCTGCCACCATACCATCCGTAACCTTCTGGCTGAATGCAAGATAGAATGCGATTACCGGAACGGAGGATAGCATCAGACCTGCCATAATATTCGGATAAGAAATCTCATATTGTCCTTTGAATACAGTCAGACTTACCGGAAGTGTCTTAAGCGCCTCATCATTAATCAGAACCAGCCCGAACGAGAACTCGTTCCATACATTGAGAAACGCAAGGATGGCTATTGTCGCAAGAATCGGCTTGCACATTGGAAATACTACCCGAAAAAGTCTTTGGTTAATGTTCGCACCGTCAATGATTGCGGCTTCCTCCACATCCATTGGAATCGAATGCATGAAGCTCTCCATCAAAAATACGGATACCGGCAGATTAAACGCCACATAAGTCAATATCAAAGTAAAACGGTTATCCAGAAGATTCAACTGCTTAAACTGCAGATAAACCGGAACCAGAAATCCGTGAATGGGTACAAGCATACCAAACAGAATCAGGAAGTATATCACAGCTCTGCCCTTAAACTCATAACGTGACAAAAAATAACCAATAACCATCGAAAAAAGCAATATAAACAGCAACGAAATAATCGTATTAAATGCTGAATTAAAAAATTTTCTTCCAAAATCCATCAGATCTATCGCCGTAATATAACTGCCAAACTGCGGCTCCTTTGGTAAGCCAATAATATTTCCGAGAAACTCCCCCTTTGATTTGAAGGACGAATACAGCGTCCATACAATTGGGAATATACACGTCACAGAGAATATAATGACCATGATATTGACAACGGAATGTCCAATAACCCTTTTTGCTCTATTCATTTTTCTCCTCCTTCAAAACCAGCTTCAAACCGGCAATCAAGATCAGACTGATAACCAGAATCGACACAGATACTGCATTCGCATATCCAAAACGCGATGCGCCAAAGGACATCTTATATGCATATAACGCCAGTACCATTGATGAAGATCCCGGCCCTCCGTTTGTCATAATGTAGATGTGGTCAAAAATCTTCATATTTCCGGAAATACAGAGCATGATTACTACAAAAAACGTATTCTTCATTAACGGCATCGTAATATATCTTGCTCTCTGTAACGCATTGGCCCCGTCGATAGCCGCAGATTCAAGAACCTCCGCCGCAATTCCCTGGAGGCCCGCCAGGAAAATGACCATATTGTATCCGATATACTGCCATATCAGCGGAACCGCCAGTAAGAAAACCACCTGCTCCGAATTATCCAGCCAGCTTCTTGCAAGCTCCTCTCTCCCTACCGCTCTCAGGAACGCATTGATAATCCCAAAATCATTATTATATACAATCGACCACATAAACCCGACGACAACGGTAGACAGAATCACCGGAAGGAAAATTGCAACCCGATGTACTTTTGCAAACCGCAATACTTTTGAATTAACGAGCAGTGATACAATAAATCCCAAACCTACCTGCCCCACCAGACAGATCAGGATAATCTTGATATTATTCAGCAGCGCCGTTTTGAAAATACGGTCTTCCATAAGTTCTTTAAAATTCTCTAATCCGATAAATTTATTATCAATCACAGACCGCCAGTCAAAGAAACTCATTCCCGTCATAATACACAAAGGTACAATCACCATAAATGCATACCATATTACTCCCGGCGCTATATATGCCCAGATTACGGACTGCTTCATTTTTAATGTATGTCTGTTCTTCACATTTTCACCTCCGGCTTCTTTTATCGTTTGTCGACAAAGGATTATTTCAATTCTGTCCTTTCATATTCTGCCTGGATTTCCTTCGCATAATCCTCCGCTGACAGATTTCCTGCCATAAAGTCCTGCAAGCCATTGTAAAAAACATTAATCAGATTCGTCGGAAGATGTACGGAATAGCATTGTGCAAGATCCGTATAGTTATCGACAATCGTCTCCAGATATCTCTGCTGAAGAGGATCCGCTTTGCTATAATCATCAACCTTTCCTGCCGGGAACATTCCCCATTCCAGCTTTGTTGCCGCAGTCTCCGGTCCAAAATAGCGTTTGCAGAAATCAATCGCAATTTCTCGCTTTTCCCCTTCTAATTTGGAATTGATCCCGACTCCCCATCCACAGCCGCCGCAGACTGCTTTAGCTTCGCCTTTTCCATCCTTATCATATGGGAAGAATGATACCTGCGTCGCATCCTGTATCTCCTGTGAAGCTCCATCGAGTATATTCCGAATCGCATAGGATCCGTCCATCAACATCGCCGCTTTGCCGTCAAAGTAGAGCTGCTGTCCCAGACTATACTCCAGGGTATTAATATCTTCATTGAACATATTCCGGTCTGTCGCTTCTTTCAGCATATTCAGGGCGTCTATGAATTCCGGATCTGTGAAACTCCCGCCCTTTCCGTATTTGATATCCCAGAACCAGTCCGTACCTGTCATATTATTGGCATACTTGCTGAACATGTCAGATTCTACCGGCCATCCTGCCGCATTTCCAAATGCTACAGGCGTATAACCTGCCTCGTTCAGCTTATCACACATCTTAAGAAAACCACCCCAATCCTCTGGCGGAGCATCATACCCCACATCTTTCAGTATCTTCTGGTTATAATACAAAACGGTCGTAACTGCGAATTCCACCGGGAATCCGAGAATATCACCATCCGCTGTCGTCATGTCGTTAAACATTCCGTCACGGAAAGAATCTGCCCACTCAGAATCCTCTTCAATAATCTCGTTCAATGGAATTGCCAGATTATTTCTATCTACATTTACCAGCATTCCGCCTTTAAACTCAAAAATATCCGCAACATCTCCCGCCGCAATTCCTGTCGCAATCTTTACCTCATAATCAT
This sequence comes from uncultured Dorea sp., assembly GCA_947063855.1. Classification (GTDB taxonomy): domain Bacteria; phylum Bacillota; class Clostridia; order Lachnospirales; family Lachnospiraceae; genus Sporofaciens. The sequence continues at coordinate 6,338 of CAMSTW010000012.1, read as the reverse complement.
CATGCCCCAGAGCCAGTGTTGTAATCTTGACATTAGGATTCTCTTTCTCATATTGCTTAATAAACTCCCAGATATAACCGTTTCCTTTGGTCCCCTCTACCCAGTTGTGGGATATCGTTAATTCAATCTTCTCCTCACTGTCTCCCGTTGCCTCTGACTGGTTCCCGGAATTCCCAGCAGTGTTCTCATTCTTCGTACTGCACCCGATAAGTGAAAATAACATCGCACACACTAACATGATACTAATTAAACCCTTTTTCATCTGAAATACCTTCCTTTCATTTGTCTTCTTCGTTTCGTTCATCTTGTTTTGTTCTTACTTTACCCTTAAACTCCCTAAATTATATCCTTCATCGCCCTCCTTTCATTTTTTGAAAACTATTTCTTCCTTATTGATCATCTATTTAATTTATTAAATTAAATAAAATGCTAAAATGTAGTTTGAGACCTTAGGTTTGTCTTGTTTGTTTAATTAATTTAATGTCTTAATTAAATCCATTTATTTCTCTGAAAATCTTCTGTTCGCTCATATTCCCGTAGAAATCGCATCCAAAACTAACGCTACTCCCCCCAGTGCTCCTACATGTCCCTTATACTCTGTGCTATATATCTGTATGTCGCTGCTATGCCTTGGATATGCCCGTTGTTTCACAAAATTCTTAATCTCTTCTACATAAAGCATCGACCTGTCTGATATATCTCCTGCCAGTACAATCGTATCCGGACTTAAGATCATAATTACATTGCACAAGGCAATTCCGACATACTGCGCACATCTGATTATCTCTTCCCTGAATACATCCTCCTGCTCATGATCGATCACATAGTCCAGATCAATCTCATCCACATCATCAATCCCATACTCTCTGCACAGCTTCGGATCAGCCTTCAGCCTGCTCTTCACCTGATTCACCAGTGCCCTGGCATCTGCCATAGGCTCCAGGCATCCATAATTCCCACAGGTACACTTCTGTCCATTGCGGTCAATAATCATATGGCCAATCTCGCCGCTTGTATTATGAAATCCGTGATGTACCTTGCCATTGATGAAAATACTGCATGCAATACCAATATCTAGAACGGAACACAATACCATACACTTGGATGTCTTCGCCTTTCCCAGCCATACCTCACAAAATCCTGCCGCTACTGTGTGGTGCTCGTATATGACCGGAAGACCTGTCCGCTCCTCCATCACCTTCTTAATCGGATAGTTGCGAAATGCCACCAGGTTAGGCGGATTAATCATCACTCCCTCTTTCACATCACAAGGCCCCGGTGTAGACACCCCGATTCCCCTGATCTGATCTCTCGTAATGCCGGCTTCCATAATGACCTTATCCATAGCATCTGTCATCTGATTAATGATAATCTCTGTCTCTGCATTCTGATCAATCTCTACCACTTTACTACACAGCATCTTAGCTCTGAAATCCGTAAGCACACAGGTAATCTTACTGGCTGCAAGTTCTATCCCCACCACACAGCATGCACTGCCGTTGATGGAAAGCCTGACCGTCCGGCGTCCGCCTCCGACAGAAGCATTCTCTCCTACTTCTCTTATATACCCCTTCTCCTTGAGATTATTAACTATATTCGTAATCGTAGCCGGTGTCAGCCCAATGCGCTCTGCAAGGTCTTTCCGAGAAATCCCTTCATTGAAACGAATACTATCCAGTACAACTTTTTCATTATTCTGTCTCATTCTTATACTGTTTATTTTCTTGAGCACTGTAATTTTCCTCATTTTCTTTACTATGAATATATTTTATCTCTGAATTATGTATTTGTCAATAATATTTAGATAATTCATTTAATTAAATATCATTTTTGTTAAAAAAAGAAGAATACCCTGCCAAAAATTGGATATTCTTCACAAAACATGGCTAAAACAACCCTACCACCGCCGGATAGATCTTCTTGAACTTCTGATACCGTTCCTCATACTTCGCAACCAGCCCGGGATCCGGCTCTACCGTATCCACGACCTTCACGACCTTCTTTGCGATCGTCTCCACATCCGGATACTCCCCGCACCCCACAGCCGCAAGCATCGCGCCGCCAAGGGCCGGCCCTTCCTCGCTCTCGATCACATCCACTTTAAGATTCATGATATTGGCAAGAATCTTCTTCCAGAGCGGACTCTTCGCTCCGCCTCCGCAGATCTTCGTACGCTCAATCTGAATCCCCAGGCTCTTCGCCACCTCCAGAGAATCCCTAAGCCCGAAGGTTACGCCCTCCAGCACTGCCAGGGTCATGTCCTCCCTTGTCGTGTCCATGGACATACCGATAAACATGGCCCGCGCATCCGGATTGTTATGGGGTGAACGCTCACCCATCAGATACGGGAGATAGAATACCTGATTCTCTCCAAGCCCCGTGATATTCGCCTGTTCCGCCGCGAAATCCTTCGTCTTCAGAATCTCCTCATTCCACCACTTATTGCAGGACGCCGCGCTCAGCATACATCCCATCAGATGATAGTGTCCGTCGGCATGCGCAAAGGAATGCAGTGCATTGTTCTGGTCAACGCCAAAAGACTTGCTTGAGATGAAGATTGTCCCGGACGTCCCCAGGGAGATATTGCACATGCCGTCCCCCACTGTTCCGGTCCCGACTGCCGCCGCCGCATTATCTCCTGCCCCCGCGATCACTTTCACCTCTGCCGGAAGTCCCAGCTCTTCTGCAATCTCAGGCTTCAAGGTTCCGACCACTTCGTAGCTCTCATACAGCTTCGGCAGCTGTTCCTCCTTAATCCCGCAGATCTCCATCATCTCTTCAGACCAGCAGCGGTTCTTTACATCCATCAGCAGCATACCGGACGCATCGGAGACATCTGTGCAAAAGGATCCGGACAGACGATATGCCAGATAATCCTTGGGCAGCATAATCTTGCAGATCTTCCGGAAATTCTCCGGCTCATGCTTCTTCATCCAGAGGATCTTCGGCGCCGTAAATCCTGCAAATGCAATATTCGCCGTATATTCGGACAGCCTGTCCTTACCAATCTCCCGATTCAGATAATCGGTCTCTTCCCCTGTCCGTCCGTCGTTCCAGAGGATCGCCGGGCGGATCACCCTGTCTTCCCTATCAAGGGCAACCAGGCCATGCATCTGCCCGCCGAAGCTGATCCCCGCCACCTGACTCTTATCACAATCGCTGACTAGTTCCTTAATTCCTTCCATGGACTGCGTAAACCAGTCCTCCGGCTTCTGTTCCGACCAGCCCGGATGCGGAAAATACAACGGATACTCCTTTGATACAATCCTCCGGATCTTTCCCCCGCCGTCCATCAGCAGCAGCTTTACCGCAGATGTACCCAAATCTACGCCTATATATAACATCTCTGTCCTCCTTCCAAATAAACCACCCCGCAGCAAGCCTATTTTATCTTACGCTATCTCCAAGGATTCTCCGTCGGATATCTTACGCCCGCCGGCTGGTTATATCCAATCTCTTCTACCGGCACGCCGATATATTTGAATACTTCAAAGAGAGCCTTTCCATGATGCCCAAATGCAACCGCGCCGTGATGCGGATATCCTCCCTCGATCAATACATGGCGGTAGAACCTTCCCATCTCCGGAATCGCGAATACGCCGATGCCTCCGAAGGAACGCGTCGCAACCGGAAGAACCTCTCCGTGGGCGATGTAAGCGCGCAGCCTGTTATCCGCTGTACTCTGCAGGCGATAGAAGGTGATGTCCCCGGGAACGATATCTCCTTCCAGAGTTCCCTGTGTCACTTCCTCCGGCAGAGTCCTTGCCATGATCATCTGATACTTCATCTCGCAGAAGGAGAGCTTCTTAGACGCCGTATTGCCGCAATGGAAGCCCATGAACGTATCCTGCTGCGTATAGTTATATTTACCCTTAATATCCTCTTCATACATATCCTTCGGCACGGAATTGTTGATATCCAGAAGCGTTACCACATCATTACTTACCACCGTTCCGATGAACTCGCTTAAGGTCCCGTAGATATCCACCTCACAGGATACCGGGATCCCCTGCGCAGTCAGGCGGCTGTTGACATAGCAGGGCACGAAACCGAACTGTGTCTGGAATGCAGGCCAGCATTTCCCTGCAAGCGCAACGTATTTGCGGTAACCCTTATGATCTTCGATCCAGTCCTTCAGGGTCAGTTCGTACTGTGCAAGCTTCTCTAAGATCTCCGGCTTCTTGTTGCCCGCGCCAAGCTCCTCTTCCATCTCCTTTACCACTGCAGGAATCCGCCCGTCCCCGGCGTGTTTATTAAACGCTTCGAACAGGTCCAGCTCTGAGTTCTCCTCAATCTCAACGCCCAGATTATAGAGCTGCTTGATCGGCGCGTTGCAGGCGAGGAAATTCAGCGGTCTTGGTCCGAAGCTGATGATCTTAAGTTCACGAAGTCCTACAACCGCCCTTGCAATCGGGATAAACTCATGAATCATGTCCGCACATTCCCCGGCGTCTCCTACCGGATATTCCGGGATATACGCCTTCACATTGCGAAGCTTAAGATTATAGCTTGCATTGAGCATGCCGCAGTATGCGTCGCCCCGTCCCTGTACCAGATTGTCTCCACGCTCCTCTGCTGCCGCGATGAACATCTTCGGCCCCTCAAAATGCTTCGCAAGCAGTGTCTCGGAGATCTCCGGCCCGAAGTTTCCAAGGTATACAACCAGTGCGTTACAGCCTGCCGCCTTGACGTCCTCCAACGCCTGTACCATGTGGATCTCACTCTCCACGATGCAGACCGGGCACTCATAGATCCCTTCTGTTCCATATTTCTCCGTGTAGGCTTTCATTAAGCTGGCCCTTCTGGTTACGGACAGGCTCTCCGGGAAACAGTCCCGGCTGACCGCCACTACCCCTATCTTTAATTCCGGCATATTGTTCATAGTGTTGTTCCTCCTGCTTTCTTTTCTATGTATTAATGTCATTTTATCAACTCTTTTGCAAGTATACAACTCAATAATTAGCCTTTTTACGGTATTTTTTTGTCCTTTTTATTTTCCCTTAACTGTTCATTCTGCGGTATCCACCCGGCAGCATCCCATACCGCCTCCGGAACACCCTGGCGAATGCTTTGCCGTTGGGGAATCCATTTCCAAGGGCAATCTCTCCAACCGGTATCCGGGTATGCAGAAGCTCCTTCACCGCATGCTCAAGCCTGATATCCTCCAGACATGCTTTGTAGTTGGTCTTCGCATACTTCTGGAACATCCGGGACAGATAGGCAGGCGAATATCCAAAGGTCTCCGCCAGACTCTGGAGAGAGATGGCTTCTTTATAATGTTCTTTCATGTAATCCGTAATCTGTGAAAGCCGCGAAAGCTTCCGGTTCTTCCGGATTACCTGCTCATTCACATCCGTCTCCCGGTACTTGGTCACGAGAATATAGAGCAGCATATAGAACTGGCTCTGTACCCGCAGTTCATATCCGCACGGCTGCTCATGATATATATGATACATGTCCTCGATCAGCCGCATGACCTCATCATCCTGAAGCCTGGAGCTGTGAGAAAAATAGATGAATTTCTCGTCCGTATAGTATTTTTCGAATGTGGCAAGCGGAATCTGCAGTACCACCGTCATGTTCGGATCGGGCGAGAAGATGGAGTGGATCTCGTTGGAATTCACCAGCATGAACTCTCCCGGCTTCAGTGAATACCGCCTCTCGTCTACATAGAATTCCAGCCCTCCCTCGAACAGCGCGAAGATCTCTATGGATCTGTGCCAGTGCTTCTTGCGCACGTAGTTGCCGTCTCTGCCCTCGAAGATGAACATCTTGAAAGGGATATCCTCATTGGGCAGGATAATCTCATGTGAATATGTCATATTACCTCCAGCCACTGTGTCGCCCCCACTGCCGTAACCGCCTTCGCACCGCATGTATTTCCATACTCTGCGCATTCCCTCAGCGGGCGCCCCTGCGACAATGCGTAAATAAATCCCGCAGCGAAGCTGTCCCCCGCTCCCGTCGTGTCCACACATGTCACGCCCTCTTTTGCAGGCGCCATATAGGACTCCTCCTGATTCATCACCAGGCAGCCTTCTCTTCCGCACTTGATCACTACATTCCTGACGCCGGCCTTAAGAAGCGCTTCTGCCGCCTCCCGTACTGTATCCTTCCCGGTGAACAGCATCGCCTCTTCTTCATTTGGCAATAAGTAATCAATATATGAAAATGCCTCCGACATCTCATCAACGGTCTCTTTGTGCTTACACTTCGTCATATCCGCACATACGATCTTACCCTGCCTCTTTGCCTGTGCGAATATCACTGCAAGCTCTTTGGCTCCGATCTGCGGAAATACAAAGATACTGGCGAAGCAGACAATCTTCACACTCTCC